>SKTU01000004.1 GCA_007122455.1 Haloarculaceae archaeon
CCGTGGCGCTCGTGGAACGCTAACAGCCGTGGAACGGCGGTTTCTGCGCCGAACTCCCCCCACGAGTAGTATCCCGGCATCTCCATCGCGAGCCACGCGGCAACGGCGTCGAAGTCGTACGTCAGACAGACCGTCTGCATACGCCACCGGATGCGGCGTCACTTATAAAACCTCCCGGGAGCGGCTTGATCGGCGGCGAGCCTTTTTGGCGTCACGACGGCAGGGGACGGTATGCTCGAGTGGCCCGACGAGACGATCTATCGGGGGATTGCGGCCGTCGCCGACCGATCCCCGGACGCTCCCGCGATCTACTTCGAGGGAACGGAAACGACGTACGGAGAACTCCTCGCCGAGAGCGAGGCACTCGCACGGGGGCTCTCGGCGCTGGGAGTCGGTCCCGGCGATTTTCTGGCGGTGTGGCTCGGGAATCGACCGGAGTGGATAACCGCTCAACTGGCGGCGTCGGCGCTCGGGGCCGCAGTCGTCGCCGTCAACACCCGCTACCGCCGCCACGAACTGGAGTACCTGCTCGACGACGCCGAGTGCCGTGCAGTTCTCACCGAGTCGACGTTTCTGGGGACGGAGTATCTGGACACGCTCGGTGAGTTCGTTCCCGAACTCCGGACGCACGACCCTGGGGCGTTTACTGCCGAAACCGTCCCGTCGCTGGAGACGGTCGTCGCGATCGATCCGCCGGAGGAATTTCCCGCCGTCCGGGCGTACGGCGAGTTGCTCGATCCGGGTCCGGTCGACCCGTACGACGACAACACGGCACCGGCCGCCGTCTTCTACACGAGCGGGACGACGAGCGATCCGAAGGGTTGTCTCCAGTCGAGCCGGTCGCTCCTGAACCACTCTCACCAGGTCGGTGTCCACTTCGACGTCGGCGACGACGTCGCCATCGGGATGCTCCCGTTCTGTGGTATCTGGGGGTACAACGTCTTTCTGAGCGCGCTTTCCCACGGCATCCCGCTCGTCGTCCAGTCGCATTTCGACGCCGAGCGGGCAATAGAGCTGATCGAGAGCCACGACGTGAGCTACTGTTCGGGATTGGCGACGATGTTCCGGCGGATGCTCGCTTCCGACGAGTTTGCACCCGAACGCGTCGACTCCGTCGAACGCGGCGCGGTCGGGTTCGTAAGCGACGGGTACGACGAAGCGCTATTCGAGCGGATCGAGTCGGCGTTCGGCTTCCCGCTCGTCCAGCCGTACGGGCTCTCGGAGGCAAACAGTCAGATCTTCGTCGGCGAGCCGACCGCCCCGGTCGAGCGACGAAAGCGAGTCGGCGGTCCGCTGATTCACCCCGATTCGGGGGCGAAGGTCGTCGATCCGGAGACGGGGGACACCCAGCCACCTGGCGAGGAGGGCGAGCTATACGTCCGCGGCTACAACGTGATGAACCGGTATCTCGGCAAGCCCGAGGCGACCGAGGCGGCGTTCGTTGACGGGTGGCTCCGAACCGGCGACCTCGCCGTTCGCGACGAATCGGGGAGCTTCTACTACCGATCGCGGCTCGACGACGCGATACGCGTTCGCGGCTTCCTCCTCGCGCCACGGGAGCTCGAAGCAGCGATCGAGACACATCCGGACGTCGCGGCTGCGGCAGTCGTCGGTATCGACCATTCACGGCACGGAACCGTGCCGATCGCGTACGTCGTCGGCGAGGACGCCGACGCCGACGTCGACGTGGCAGAGCTCCGAGCGTATCTCGAGGACCGGATCGCCGACTACAAGGTTCCCGACGAGTTTGTCGTCGTCGATTCGTTTCCGCGATCGGAGGGGCCGCACGGTCGCAAGATCCGGAAGACTGAGCTTCGTGACCGCGCAGTCGAGCGGTTCGGTGACGGTGACTGATGACGGTGGTTTCTTTACCGGTCTCGTCTACTCCCTCGATATGGACGATGCGCCAGACGTGGGAGAACTCGTACCGCCGGATCGAACGCTTCTTGGTCCCGGCCCGGTCGACGTCCATCCGCGCGTGCTTCGCGCGATGGCTACGCCGCTGGTCGGCTATCTCGACGACTACTACATCGACGTGATGGACGACCTCCAGGAACTGCTTCGGTACGTCTTTCAGACGGAAAACGAGTACACCTTCGCCGTCAGCGGTACCGGCTCCGCCGCGATGGAGACCGCCCTGTCGAACCTGCTTGAGCCGGGCGAGACCGCGCTCGTTCCCTCCAACGGCTATTTCGGGCAGCGGATGGGCGCGGTCGCAGAGCGCGCCGGCGCGGAGGTCGTCACCGTCGACGCCCCGTGGGGCGAGCCGCTCGATCCGACGGACGTCGAGGCGGCCTTCGAGCAGCACCAGCCGACCGTCTTCGGGTTCGTACACGGGGAGACGAGCACCGGCGTCCAGCAGCACTCCGTCGCGGAACTGACGGAGATCGCACACGCCCACGACGGCTACGTCGTGGCCGATACGGTGCCGGCGCTCGGCGGCGTCGAGTTCCGAACGGACGCGTGGGACGTCGACGTCGTCTACACCGGCGCCCAGAAATGCCTCTCGGCGCCGCCGGGCGTCAGCCCGATCACGTTCAACGACAGGGCGATGGAGAAGGTTCGAAACCGCGAGACGCAGGTTCGCTCGTGGTACCTCGACGCCGCGGACGTCTGGGAGTACTGGGGCGAGGAGCGCAACTACCACCACACCGGTCCGATCTCGACCAGCTACGCGGTGCGGGAGGCGCTGCGCCTCATCGCCGAGGAGGGGCTCGAGGAGACGTGGGCCCGTCACCGACGAGTCGGCGGCGCGCTGAAGGCTGGCGTCGAGGCCCTCGGACCGGGACTCCACGTCGACGACGAATACTGGCTCCCGACGCTGAACCCGGTTCGGGTTCCCGACGGGGTCGACGACGGCCGAGTCATCGAACGAATGATGGACGAACACGGTATCGAGATCGTCGGTGGGCTCGGCGCACTGGCCGGTGACATTTTCCGCGTCGGCTGTATGGGCCACTCCGCACGACCTGCGAAGATCGCGGGCTTCATCGCGGCGTTCGGTTCCGTCCTCGAAAGCGAGGGGGCCGACGTCGACACCGACGCCGCAGCGGCTGCCGTCAGCCGCGGACTCGCCGAGTAGCGCGACTCGACAGCGGATCCCTTCGTTCGGTGTCATTCCGTCGATGAGAACCGGCGTTACGTCAACTCGATTTTACAGAAAGTATTTACGGGGGAAGCGTCGAATCTATAGCTTGTTGTGTTACTGAGTACCATACGTCGGCACGTCGTTCCGAAAACCGCCCGATACGGGCGGTTTGTGCTGTATATCCTCGGAGCGCTCCTCGCCGTCGTGCTCCTGCCGCAGCTGTCGTTTCCGATACAGTTTTCGGGGGTGCTGAAGGTCCGGGGTGGGTTCTCTCCCACGTTTCTCGCAGGGATTGCGCTGCTTCGCGACGCGACGGCCGCGATTGAGGAGGAGCGGCGTCGAACCGAATCCGAGCGCGACGCGTTTGCCGACTTCTCGGCACGTATCGAAACGCTAGACGTTATCGAAAACCGACCAATCAGTGCAGGGACGATCGGTGTCGTACAGTCACGAAACGAAACGAGCGAATCGCGGATGGAGTCCGTTCGAACGGCCTACAGGGAGACGGTGATGTCGGTTCCGCACTACGATGAGGATTACGGCGAAACGCTCGAGGAGAACCTCCGTGCGGAGTTCGACGACACCGTCGCGGCGGTCGTCGCCAACGGCGGACAGTTCTCCCCGCAGCTCAAACGGACGCTCCTGCAGGGTGCGCGGGAGGCCGAGCGGAGTCGCGAGCTGTTCCTCGGGACGCTCGACGACGAACACAGAGGGGTCGTCGACGCCGAACGGGAACTCGAGACGTCGACTGCGGTCGTCGATCGCGCCGAGGAGTTGCGGCGCCGCTCCTTCGACGAGCTACTGACGACGTACGAGGCGCTCGAGCGCGCCGAGCGGCGGTGTTCGGAGCTGGTCCGAACGCGCCAAAAGCGACTCCTCGACCGGGCGCGGCGCGATCCGCAGGCCGAATATCCCGCCATCTACGAGTATCTGTACGCCGGACTGAACTCCCCCTTTCCGGTACTGTCGGCGACGGCTGACCGGATCGAGACGATTCGAGAGCGGCGTCGCGAAGTGGTGGACTCGATCGCGCGGCGCGTCTGAGCGGGCGACGTCGATCGATTCCTCACATCGAAACCAGCTGTTTTCCGATGTTTTCGCCCTCGAAGAGCCCGAGGAACGCTTCGGGTGCGCTTTCGATCCCGTCGCGAACGCTCTCCCGGTAGTGGAGCTGTTCGGACTCGACCCAGCGAGACAGTCGCTCGGTCGCCTGTGGCGCGATGTGGTCGTGGTCGCTGACGATGAACCCCTCGACGCGCGTTCTGGTGCGCTGATACAGCCGTCGCGGTCCGCGCATTCGCTCGTCGTCGGGGTCGAGGTTGTACAGCGAGATCTTGCCGCAGACTGCGACTCGCGAGTAATCGTTGAGTCGGTCGAGGACGGCGTCGCTGACCTCACCACCGACGTTCTCGAAGTAGAGGTCGACACCGTTCGGTGATGCTCGAGCCAACTCCGCGTGGAACTCGTCGTCGTTGTAATCGACCGCGGCGTCGAAGCCGAGTTCGTCAGTGAGCCACTCCGTCTTCTCCTCGGAGCCCGCGATGCCGACGACCCGGCAGCCGGCGATTCGGGCGATCTGCCCGGCGACGGAGCCGACCGCACCGGCGGCTCCCGAGACGACGACGGTGTCGCCGGGTTTGACGTGGCCGACCTCGACGGTCCCGACGTAGGCGGTCAGCCCCGGCATGCCGAGGATGTGCAGCGCGGTCGAGATCGGCGCCGATCCCGTCTCGACCCGATCGAGAACGGCCCCGGGTGCCGTGGCGTACTCCGCCCAGTAGAGATTGCCGGTCACTATATCTCCTGATCGGTGTGAGCTGTCGTTGGATTCGACCACCTCGCCGACGACTCTGGCTCGCATCGGATCGCCGATCGTCCACGGATTCGCGTACGACTCCGCGTCGCGCATCCGCCCCCGCATGTACGGATCGACCGACATGTATCGCGTCCGAACGAGCACCTCGTTCGGCCCCGGTTCGGGGATCGGCTCCTCGCGAAGCTCGAAGTTCTCCATCGTCGGTTCGCCGTCCGGTCGGCTCCGAAGGATCCACTGGCGGTTCGTATCTGTCGGCATACCCGTCACTCGTCGGCTCGCAGTATCACTCTTGGGCCCGAACTATCCGATTCGAAGCGACTCCCCCGGATCGAGGGCAACGACGTTCGCTTCGCTGTCGGCCATCGCCGCGGTGAACCGCTCGCGCTCGTCGTCGATGTAGTGCATCGGAACGGCGCGGTCGGCACCGAGCCACTCGGTCGCGAGAACGGCCTCGTCCGTCGAGAGCTCGCTTATCGTCGGCTCGATCGGGCCGTCGGCCACGGCGGCGGCGTCGAAGGCCTGCCCGACGCCGACGAGCACCACGTCGGGTGCGTGTAGCTCGCCGTACGTCTCCAAATCTCGAAATATCGACGTATCTCCCATGTGGTAGACGCTGTCGTCGCCGCACCGGATCAGAAACGAGAGCGGAACGCCCGAGACGAGATCCTCCCCGACCGTTCGGATCGACGCGTGGCGTGCTTCGAGAATCCGGATCGAGAGGTCACCGATCGACGCCTCCATCCCCCAGACGACTTCAGTGAGCCGTTCGTCCGGAACGCCCTCCGTCCGGAGGTAGTGAGCGGTCGCCGGTTCCGTCAACACCGGGAGTCCGTGGTCGCGTGCCAGTTCGGCGGCGTCGCCGACGTGGTCGAACGCGGCGTGAGTGACCGCGATGGCGTCCGGCGCTTCTCGATCGATCACCGACGCAGCCTCCCACGGGCACTCCTCGTTTTCGGTCAGATACGGATCGACGAGGACGGTCGTCTCGGCGCTGCCGATCGCGAACGTCGCGTTGCCGTAGTAGGTCGCCTCGAGCATCGTGGCGGGTGATTCGTCCCAGTCGTCAAATAGCCACGGTCGAGTTTCGGGTGGCCTTTTAAGATATGACCCACGTGGTACTGTGTATGAGCGACGCGGAGCAACGAATGGCGGACGCGCTCGATGATCTGAACCACGTTTTCGTCGAATTCCCGGATCTCAACGGCCTCTCCCGGTCGAAACAGCTCGACGCGTCCTACTTCGCCGACCGCTGGCGCGACGGGGTCTCGATCAACCTCTCGCTTCTCACGCAAACCGCGCGAAGCGACGTGGTCGAGGGGTCCCGATACGGCGATCGGATGGATTACGCCGACGGTCTCCTCCGCCCGGATCCGACCACGTTCCGGCGGCTCCCGTGGCGGGACGACACCGCACGCGTGATCGGCGACGTCGAACACGAGGGAACGCTCGTCGCCGGTGCACCGCGAACTGTGTTAAAGAGGATCTGTGACGCCGCGGCCGATCACGGACTCACGCTCACCGTCGGGAGCGAACTCGAATTCTCGCTTTTGGATCGGACGGCGGACGATTACGAACCCACCACGACCGAGAAACACGAGTGTCTCACGACCGCGATGGAGGACGTCTCCCCCTTTTACGACACGCTGTACGAACGGGCGCCGGCGTTCGACATCGACCTCGAGACGTTCCACCACGAGTTCGGTGCCGGGCAGCTCGAGGTGCTCTTCGACTACGGAGGTCCGCTCTCGGAGGCCGATCGGACCTTCCGGTTCAAACAGCTCGTCAAGCGGACGGCGCGGGACTGCGGCCACCACGCGACGTTCATGGCGAAACCGTTCACCGAGTGGGCGGGCAACGGCTATCACCTCCACGTCGGTGGCCGGCGGGACGGAGGGAACGCCTTCGCCGACGGCGAGGAGCTCTCCGAAACCGGGCGGCAGTTCGTTGCCGGATTGCTCGAACACGCCGACGCGCTGACCGCGCTCGGAACCCCGACACTCAACGGGTTCAAGCGCCACCAGCCCGGAACGTTCGCGCCGTACACTGCGTCGTGGGGGTACGACAACCGATACGCCGCCATTCGGATCCCGTCTCAGGGAACTGTTCGCGTCGAGAACCGCATCGCCAGCGCGGACGCGAACCCGTATCTCGTCATCGCGGCAACCATCGCCGCCGGCCTCGACGGGATCGAACGTGGCTACGAGCTCGAGCCGGCGTCCGAAGGGGACCCGGTCGGCGATCGTCCTCGGCTCCCGGCGACGCCGAGACACGCCCTCGACGCGCTCGAGGCCGACGACGTGCTCGTCGACGCACTTGGCGAGCCCGTAATCGGCGAGTATGCCCGGCTCTGTCGTCAGGAGCTCGAACGGTTCTACGAGGAGACGACCGTCTGGGAGCGGAACCGGTACGCGGAGACGCTGTGATCCCGGTGCCGTCGGCACAAGCTATAGGCCACCGCGGACCGTCGAGTCGACCGTGAGCTGATGCACGGACGGAGGCTGGCGACGACCGATCGGTTACTCGCGATCACCGCCGAACGTGAGGTGGAGACGACCGAGCAGCTGCGCGCCTGGGCGGACGGACGGGACGTCGAACTCTCCGTCATCGGCGCCGGAGAGCCGATCGGCGAGGCGTACGAACCGAACCGAGCGACGCTCGGGATAACGATTGGCGACGAGGGGATGTTCCTCGAGGGGATCAAGGCGTTCGCGCCGCGGGAGATCCCGATCCTGGGCGTCAGTACGGGTGATCCGGCGTTTCTCGCTCGCGTCGATCGAAGTGACATGGAGGACGCGCTCGAGGAGACGGTTCGCGGACGGGCGGTCGTCGACAGTCGACAGCAGATCGCGGTCCACGCGGACCGAATCGACGCCACCGGCATCAACGACGTGACGTTCCGCCACGTTCCGCCGTCGGAACCGACGGACGCGAAAGTGACGACGCTGAAGCTGTTCGCGGACGACGAGTACGTCGGCGCGTTCGAGGGTACCGGGTTGGCCGTCTCGACGCCGACCGGCTCGACCGGCATCTCGCTGTCTGCCGGGGGGCCGGTACACCACCCGGTGAACAACCACTCGCTGCAGGTCGTCCCGCTTCACACTCACCGACTCGGCGTTCGACCGGCCGTCTTTGCGCCGTCGACGGAGCTCCACGTAATCGTCGGGGGGGAGACGGCGATGTCGATCGATGGTGGACGAACCCACGCGATCCTCCAGCAGGGGTCGGTGGTTCGGGTGAGCGGCGCCGACACCTTCGCCCACGTCGTCCGGACGAGCTACGACGATCACTTCTTCACCGCGATGGCGACTGAGCTCGGGTGGGGCGTACGGGCTCCCGACGATCGGGGGCCTGTCGCGGCGCTCGATCGCTCCCAGTCGACCGACGCTCCCGACACGGTACATCGGGCGAGGGATATCGCGATCGAGGCCGCCGAGAGCGCCGGCGAACCGCTCGAGGAGCTCCACGGACAGGTCGAATCGGTGAAGGAAAAGACCGGCAAGGCGGATATCGTCACCGAGGCGGACTACCAGTCCGATCGGATCATCACGACAGTCATCGAAAACGAGTTCCCCGACCACGCGATCCGCTCGGAGGAGCGGGAGTTCATCGAGGGGGACGGCGCCTACGAGTGGCTCGTCGATCCACTCGACGGAACCGGGAACTTCGCACACGGTAACCCGAACTACTCGGTGTCTATCGCACTGCTTTCCGACGGCGTGCCGGTGGTGGGCGTCGTCCACGTTCCCGAAACCGACGAGACGTTCCACGCCGTCGCCGGCGAGGAGGCCTACGTCGACGAAACGCGGCTCTCGACGACCGACCGTAGCGAACTCGACGAGAGCATGCTCCTGTCCGGCTACGATCCCGACGGTTCGTTTCTGACTCGGTTCTACGAACGAACACGGGGGGTCAGACGGCTCGGGTCCGCGGCGCTGAACCTCTGCTATCTCGCCAGCGGGAGCGCCGACGCGGTCTGGGAGTACGACACGTACCCGTGGGACGTCGCCGCCGGCGTCGTCATCGCACGGGCAGCGGGGGCTCACATCACCGACGCATCGGGGGACGACTACGAACTCGTCTTCGATCTCGACGAGCGGGCGGAGCTGCTCGGCTCGAACGGGCCGCTACATCCGGCGCTGCTCGATCACCTGCGAGCTGACGCGGACGACCGCCAGTAGCGCGATCAGTCGGCGCTCGACGGGACGGACGTCGCGGTTCCGAGTCGGATCCCGAGGAGTAGCGCGAGCAGTCCGGCCGCGAGGAAGAAGACGGCGATGAATCGGAACGCGAGGGGTACCGACGCGAGGTCGATCACCGAGCCGAGCAGGAAGGGGCTCGCCATGCCGGAGATCGCGGTGCCTGTGAAGACGAAGCCGAAGCTCCGCCCGGTCGAGCCGTCGGCGGAGAGGTCGCTGACGAGACGGTCCCGCGACGGGAACACGAGGCCGAAGGCGCCACCGATGGCGGCGAAGAGCCCGACGAGCGCGACCGATCCAACGGGAACGAATCCGGAGACGGTGAGCCAGATCCCGGCCGCGGCGATCGTCAGGAAGACCGGAATCACGCGGGTCGGATCGCGGCGATCGGCCAGCGGGCCGCCGACGAGCACCCCGATCGCCGTCATCGCGAAGAACGCCGACAGTGCGGTATTGCCGACGGCCTCCGAGAGAGCGAGCCCGTCGAGCGCGAGGATCGGCGTGAACGACTGGACGCCCTTGCTCGCGAACGTCATGAGGAAGAAGAAGACGAACATAAAGAGGATTCCCGGACGCAGCAGTGCTCCGATGCTGCTCCCTCCGGGTTCGGAATCGCTCGCAGCGAGTTCGTCCATCCGCTGGCGGTACACCGGACGGAGTGTCAGCGCGGCAAACACCGCATAGCCGATGCCAACCGTTCCGAGCGCGACGAGGGCCGTCCGCCAACCGTACCGGACGCCGATCGCGCCGGCGACGATCGGCGCCACGGCGAAGCCGACGTACCCCCCGAACGTGTGGACGCTGAAGCTCCGTCCCTGACCGCCGTCGTCGCTGACCGCCTCCAAAAGCGGGTAGTCGGCGGGATGAAACGTCGCCTGTCCGATTCCGGAGAGCAGGACGAACGCCAGTAACGCGAGGTACGAGCCCGAGAGGCCGGCGAGCGTGATTCCCAGCCCGGTAATGCCGACGCCGAAGACGAAGACGGCCTTGGCGCCGATGCGATCGACGAGTTCGCCGAACGGGATCTGCAGCAGGGTCGCAAAGGAGATCGCCGACAGCGTCAGCCCCAGTTGTGCGTTCGAGAGACCGAGATCCGCCCGAAGCATCGGGAACAGCGGCGGCAACACGAGCCAGTAGAAGTGCGAGAGGAAATGGCCGCCGGTGACGATACCGACCGTCCGGGGCTCGCCGCCGAGAACTGCACGGACCATCAGTCCTCCGCGACCCCAACGATCGAACGCAACTCGCCGACCTCCGAGAGGACGTAGTCGACGGCCGGCCCGTCCGAGGCACCGAGCGACGCCGTCGCCAGTCCGGCGTTCGAAGCGCCCTCCATGTCGTTTTCGTACTTGTCGCCGACCATGATCCCTCGATCGGGATCGGCGCCGGCCTCGCGAGCTTTCCGGAGCGCCGCCTCGAAGATCCGCGGATCGGGTTTGACGTAGCCGACGGACTCCGAGGTCGTCACGTCGTCGAGATATCGATCCAGACCGAACCGCTCGAGTTCGGTTTTCAACGCCTCGTCGGCGTCGCTGACGATCGCCTGATAGACGCCGGCGTCGTGGAGCGCTGCCATCGTTTCCTCGACCCCGGGGTTGAGTCGGAGGCGCTCGTTTCGCACCTCTTCGAAGAGTTCCTGCCAGTCGGCGGGCGGGCTCCCGTCGAAGAGCGCTTCGGCCGCCTTCCGGCGTGCCTCGCGAGCCGTGCGGTACTCTCGCCCCTCGCGTCCGGCGAAATGTGCACGCATGGCGTTTCGCCATCGTTCGGAGGCGTCCGTTTCGGCCATCGACAGTTCGTAGCGCTCGATCGCCCGTCGAATGAACTCCGACTGTGCCTCGGTGATCGAGTCGATGTTGAGGACGACCCCTCCAACGTCCCAGAACACCGCATCGTACTCCATATTCACCTCACCGATAGCGGGCCACAAGAGCGTATCGCCCGGGGTCTTTACGATCCCCCGTACTGTGCGTTCACGTATGCCGATCGAAGACGGACGAGACATCGTACTGTCGCTGAGCAACTACGACGACATCGAGGACGCGGTTTCGATCACGCAGTACGCCGAGGATCTCGGCTACGGCTACGTGACGATGGGCGAAACGTCCGGACGGAGCGTCCCGGTCGTGTTAGGACTGCTCGCCGAGCGCACCGAGGAGATCGGGATCACCGACGACGTGCTCTCGCCGTACTCCCGGACGCCGTCGACGTTGGGTCAAACGGCGGTCACCCTCCAGGAAATAAGCGGTGGACGGTTCCGCCTCCGTCTCGGCGCCTCCTCACCCGCTCTCGCCGAAAAGTGGCACGGCGTCGATTTCGACAGGCCGCTTCGACGAGTCCGGGAAGCCATCGACATCGTCAGGCAGGTCCAGAGCGGCGAGCGGCTCGACTACGACGGCGAGATCTTCTCGCCGAACACGCTCAAGCTCGAGTGTCCACCGCCGGAGACGCCGATACCGGTCGACGTCGCCGCGCTGGGCCCGAAATCGGTCGAGATGGCCGGTCGGTTCGCAGACGGGTGGGTGCCGCAGTTGCTGCCGATCGATGGACTCCGCGAGCGGATGGACGATCTCCGGCGCGGCGCCGACCTCGGCGACCGCTCGATCGACGACGTTCGGGTCGCTCTCCATCTCCGGTGCTGCGCGCTCGAGGACGGTGACGTTGCCCGCGAGTACGCCCGCCAGCAGATCGCGTTCATGGTCGCTCTCTACGGTCCGTACTACCGGAAGGCGATCGCAAACGCGGGCTACTCGGAGATCACCGACGAGATCAGCAGCCGGTGGCGGGACGGCGATCGGGAGGGTGCCTACGAGGCCGTCACTGACGAGCTGCTCGACGAGCTGGTCGCCGCCGGAACGCCGGACGAGGCTCGCAAACAGGTCGAGCGATTCGAAGCTGTCGACGGACTCGACGCGATACAGGTGAGCTTCTTCGGCGGGATGGACGACGACGAGCGACGGCAGACGCTGTCTGCCCTCGCACCTGAATGAGCGATCGGGTCGTCGTCGTTGGCGGCGGCATCGCCGGCTGCGCGATCGCCCGCGAGTTGGCGCCGGCGTTCACGGTCGACGTGATCGAGCGGGGACAGATCGCCTCGGGCGCGACGGGTCGTGCAGCCGGCGAGATCACGATGCCGGCGGTGTACACCGACTACCCGGCCATCGGGAACCACGCCTTCGAGTTCTTCAGGGAGTACGACGGCACCGGCGAGTTCGAGTTCACCGAGTGCCGTTCGGTCGAGCTCGTCGACGTCGACCGAGCCGAGGAGGCCGAACGCCGGGCGGAGCGGCTCGCCGAACACGGCTTCCGCTGGCTCGATCGATCGGCGGCCGAGGCGACGTACCCGAGGTTCGATCTGTCGGCGTTCGCCGGCGTCGTCGAGACGCCGCGGAACGGGTTCGTCGATCCGTACACGTTCGCGACCACGCTACGGGCCGACGCCGAAGCCGAGGGTGCGGCGTTTCACACCCACACGGAGGTGACGGGGATCGAGACGGCTGACGGTCGCGTCTCGGGCGTCCGTACCGACGCCGGTCGGGTCGACGCCGACTTCGTCGTCGCTGCGGCCGGCTGGCGGACGCGGCAGCTCCTCGGTGGGCTGATCGAGATCCCGATCCACCCGTACCGAACGCAGTGCGTGGTGCTGCGTCCGGAACCGCCGCTGTCGGGTTCGTTCCCGATGGGGTTCCATCCGGACGAGCACGTCTACTTCCGGGCCGAACGGTCCGGGGATCTCCTCGTCGGCGGTTTCTCGTTCGCCGAATCCGACCCGGAGAACGCGAGTCGCGACGCCGACGAGGCGTTCCGGACCCACGTCGCGGAGCTGATTCCGACGTTCCTCGAGGGGTTCGACGACGCGTCGTTCGTCGACGGTTGGGCCGGGGTCGACGCTGCAACACCGGACACGCGACCGATCGTCGACGCACCGGCGGACGCGCCTGACGGTCTCGTCGTCGCCACGGGCTTTCACGGTCGGGGGATCATGACCGCACCGGTGACCGCGACGGTCGTCCACTCCCTCGTGAGTGGTGAGCCCGCACCGTTCCCGACGACGCCGTTCGCGCTGGATCGCTTCGAGGATCGGTCCGACGAGTTCGAGTTCACGAGCATCAGCAGCGAGTGACCGACGGTCGACGACCGACCGGTGTTTGGGAACGTTCATTGCGGTAACGGGTGGAGAGTACGACCGTGTTGATCTCCGAACTGATCGGGAGCGTCCGCAGTCTGCTGGACGGTGGGCGCGGGTCGGTGCTGGCTGCCGTCGCCGCGGGCTGGTTTCTGACGATCGGCGTCCGGATGATCTACCCGGTACTGCTTCCGGATCTCCGTGCCGCCTACGGGCTGGATCTCACGGCTGCCGGGCTGCTTCTCACCGTTCTCTTCGTCGCCTACGCCGCGGGTCAGCTTCCGGGTGGGATGCTCTCCGATCGGTTCGGCGAGCGGCGGATCCTCACGATCAGTCTTCTCCTCGCCGCCGGAACGGTTGCCCTCGTCGTGACGGCACCGTCGACGCTCGTCGTGTTCGTCGCGACGGCGCTCTTCGGCTTCGCGACGGCGCTGTACGCGGTCGCTCGCTACACCGTGTTGGCGTCGCTCTACCCCGAGCGGCTCGGCGCCGCGAACGGGCTGGTCGCGGCCTCGATGGACGCCGGACAGGCGGTGCTGCCGCCGATCGCTGGCCTGCTCGCCGTGGCGCTTCTCTGGCAGGTGGGGTTCGCGTTCACGATTCCGCTTTTCGTTCTGGCGTCGATCGCACTCTGGTTTGCCGTTCCGAGGCGAACCGACGCCAGCACCCCCGATCCGACCTCGTCGATACGCATCCGGGACGCCGTCGCACAGCTACGGAGTCCGACGATCCTCCGAGGGACGCTTCTGTATCTGTTCGGACTGAGCATCTGGCAGGCGTTCACCGGATTCTACCCGACGTTTCTCATCGAAGTGAAGGGACTATCGACGACCGCGGCCGGCGTGTTGGTCGGCGGATTCTTCGCCCTCGGCGTCCTCGTCAAACCGCTCGCCGGGAGCGCCTACGACCGGTTCGGGCTCCGACAGTCGTTCTCCGTGCTGGCGCTGGCGTGCGCGTTTGCCCTGGTTACCATCCCCGTAACCGACTCGATCGTCGCCCTCGCCGTCCTGACCGCGCTCGCGAGCGCGCTGCTCGGATTCAGCCCGATCGTCGAGGCGTACGTCATCGCCGCGCTCCCGGAGGAGGTTCAGGGAACGGGGTTCGGAGCGCTTCGAACGATCGCCTTCACCGTCGGCGCCACAAGCCCGGTCGCCTTCGGTGCGGCCGCCGATCGGGGCTACTTCGCGGAGGCGTTCTTCGGACTGGCTGCGATCGCCGGACTCTGCGTGCTGCTCGCGGTTCGGGCTCCGGTGGAGTAGCGGCGGGTGGATCAGGTCCGAACGACCAACACGGGTCTGTCGGCGTCGCTGACGACGCGTTCGGAGACGCTTCCGAGAGAGGTGACCTTCTCGCGGGCGGTTTTTCCCTGCGGACCGATGACGATGAGATCCGCCCCGACCTCCTCGGCGTACTCCAGTATCGTTCGTGGCGGCGTGCCGTGCCGCACCGCGTCGATCGCTTCGACCCCGGCCTCCGTCGCCCGCTCGAGGACGGTCGTGACTGCCTCCTCACCCTCCGCTTCCAGCGTCGCCTCCAGGTTATCCCGGCTGTCGTCGTCAGCCGCGCGTACGATCCGCGTGTCGACGACGTACAGCGCGTGCACTGTCGCGTCGTTGTCGGCCGCAATGGAGAGGGCGTGTTCCAGCGAGTCGTCGACTGCGTCGCTCCCGTCCGTCGGGACGAGTACGGTGTCGTACATGGGCGACAGTATACGGTGGGAGTTGATAAAACGGGGGACAGCTTCATCCCACTTCGACGTCACGTCTCGCCATGCAGCGTCTCACGTCCCTGGAGACGGTACGGGAGCGCACGACGTGGCTCTTCACGGCTCGCGATCGGTACGGTGATCCCGTTGAACTGATCCTCGTCCCCTGCGAGGACGGAGTCCAGGCGTGGTCGAACCGGTGTATGCACGAACCTCAGCGGCTCGACCGCGGTGACGGTGCGGTAGTTCGAGGTGGAGAGATCGTCTGCCCGCGGCACGGCTCGATGTTCGACGTCTGCTCCGGCGATTGCGACAACGGGCCGGCGACCGGGACGACGCTTCCGGCTGCGGACGTCGCCGTCAACCGGGGCGACGTCTACCTCGTCGACGAAGGGTTCGAATTCCTCCACGAGGGTGGAATCGACGACGACCGCGGCCCACAGTCCAGTTCACACCTCTCGTTTTGATCGGCGAGACCGTCTCGGTGCAGTTACCGCTTCGGCGTTTCAAAAGTTATTCAGTCTCGTCCCGTGTTGAGGCGCTCGTGAGGTCCCCACGATGAATACGTCAGAGCGGAATCCAGTGTTCGAACAGCTCTTCACCGAGTCGGTGATGGACCGGATGGGTAAACTCAGCTATGGGGACTGGCGACAGCTCTCAGCACCGGGGGCCGTTTCACTCAGCTACGGCTATCCGTTTCCGGAGTCGTTCCCGAACGAGAAGCTGGTCTCGGCCGCGGAGGAACTGTTCGACGCCGAAGGCGACGTGGCGCTCCAGTACGGCGGCGGCGAATACGCCGACGAACTCGCCCCGATCGTCGCCGACCGGATCCGCGATCGCGGGATCGACTGCGACGACGACGAGGTGTTGATCACCAACGGCGCGTCCAGCGGTATCGATACGGTCTGTCGCACCGTCCTCGAGCCCGGCGACGCGGTGTTTACCGAGGCGCCGACGTTCATGGGAACGCTGGCGCTGTTCCGGAACTTCGGCGTCGACATCGTGCCGTTCGACATCGACGAGAACGGTCTCGACGTCGATCAGCTCGAAGTCGCACTCCGCCAGCGCGAAGCCGACGGCGAGGACCCCCCGAAGATCGTCTACACGATTCCGAACTTCCAGAACCCGACGGGGACGACGCTGACACTCGAACGGCGCGAGCGGTTGGTCGAGTTGGCCGAGGAGTTCGGCTTCCTCGTCATCGAGGACGACGCCTACGGTCGGCTCCGGTACGACGGCGACGACGTCCCGCCGCTCGCGGCGATCGACAATTCGGGTCGAGTCGCCCACGTCGGTACCTTCTCGAAGACCATCGCCCCCGGCGTGCGCACCGGCTGGGTAATCGCCGACGCGGCGTTTCTCGAACAGGCCAGACCCATGTTCGCCGGCGGAGCGAACACGCTCATGGAAGGCGTGCTCGCCCGCTACTGCGAAGCCGGTTACCTCGAGGAGACGGTCCCAAAGCTCCGCGAAGAGTACGCGCGCCGTCGCGACCACATGCTCGACTGTCTCGAACGCGAGATGCCGCCTGCCGTCGATTGGACGGAGCCCGAAGGCGGGTTCTTCGTCTGGGTCGAGATCCCCGACGTCGATACGAACGAACTGCTCCACGACGCCGGTGAAGAGGGTGTCACCTACCTTCCCGGCCAGATGTTCTTCCCAGGTGACGAGACGGCGAACACGCTCCGGCTCTCGTTTAGTCACGTATCGCTCGAGGAGATGGAACGTGGCGTTGCTGCGCTCGGCCGGACTGCCGTGACAGCTCTCGAGGAAACGTAGGGGGTTGCTTCAAGCGGGACGCTGGGGCAGTTCGATAGCGACCCGACACTCCCCGTCGTCACCGTCGGGAAAGAGAAGCGTCCCGTTGGCATTGTCGACGATCCACTTGACCAGCCACAGCCCGAGACCGCTCCCGTGCTGGAGGGGCGTCTCGGTCCCCTCCCTGAGAACCTCTCTGTCGGCTTCCGGGATCGGATCGCCGCGGTTGGAGACGTCGATCCGAACGACCGAGCGGTCCGGAACGCACCCGACATGGAGTTCGGCGCGCGGCGGCGTCTCGGTGCTGTACTCGATCGCGTTGGTAAGTAGCTCCTCGACGGCGATCTCGATATCTCCCGTCGCGAGTCCGATCACGTTGGACTGATACTCCGCGTCGAGCCGTGCCGACGGATATGCGGCTCTGATCGTCTCGACGGCGCGACCGACGGTCGCCTCGACGTCGAGTTCCTGTGGAGGGTGGGAGGTCAGCGTTCGGTCGACGTGTCTGGCCTTCTCGGCCATCTCGACGATCCGTTCGGCGGTGTCGGATATCTGATCGACCCGTCGCCGGTCGGTGTCGGCGTCGATCGAATCCCGAAGCAGTGCCGCGTTTCCGAGAATAACGTTGAGATCGTTTCGAATGTTGTGCCGGAGGACGCGGTTGATCACCGTCAGCCGTTGCTCCCGCGTCTCGATCGCTCGTCGCGACGTGGCGAGATTTCGGATCTGCTCGAGCATGAGCGAAACACTCGTCTCGGAGAAGCCGTCGTCGAGATACTGCTCCGCTGGAACGTAGTAGGGCTTCTCACAGAGGAGTCCCCGATAGACGACGTACTCGTGGGTCCACAGCACGTTTGCGAGCGTCTCCTCGCTGAACCGATCGACGTTGTACTGACAGAGCGCCAGCGTGGGGAGCACGTCGGCGAGGCGATCGAACTCCGATTCGAAGCGGATCAGCTCCTCCATCGCCTGTTCGATCTTCAGGCTCCACGTGTTTTCGCCGGCGACTCGAAACCCGTCGTAGTCGTTTTTTAGGGCGTGGTCGGTCGCGTCCGTGAGGACGTCGAGCATCTCGTCGGGATCGCTTCCGTCCGCGAGATAGACGTCCGACGCCGACTCGATTCGGAGTGTGCCGGATCGCTGTAATCCGTCGACGTCGATTCCGAGCCGCCGAAACGTGGTTTCGACGTCGTCGATCTCGTTTTCGTCAGCGAGATAGAGGCACTGTTCCCCGTTGTGAATCCCGTGGTCGATGAACGCCGCAGAAACTGCGAGCTGGGGGCTTTGCTCGCTGAAGAACGTTGCGACGTGATCGCCGGGTTCGACGCTCTCGAACTGTGGGCGCATCTTCGCAAAGCGGTGCTCGAGAGAGCTACGCACCTCGTTCGAGCGGGGTATCTCGCGGTCCCTTCTCACTGTACCACGTTTTCTCAATCGTGATACATCACTCTTCGGAACACTCCCTCAGAAGCTCTACGTTCGGAACGGGCCATCGACCGCTCTGAGAGCTTACGAGCGGGCTCCCACCGGGGGAACGTCTTTGAGGGTGAACGCCGAACGCTCGAGATATGCCAACAGCCCGCATTGAGATAGACGGGGATGTCGTAACTGGGGAGTACGAGGACGGCCGCGTTACCGTCGACGGAACGACGTACACTGCAGGTGTCGACGGTTCGCTGTGCCCGCCGTGTGAGCCGTCCACTGTCTACTGTTTCGGACGGAACTACCCGTCGTATCTGGAGCAAAACGAGGAACTCCTCGAAGAGCTCCACGGCGCGGATCCACCGGAGGAGCTGCATTTCTTCCTGAAGGGCGCGACAAGCGTCATTCCCCACGAGGCGCCGATCCCGTATCCGTCGTTCACCGACTCGCTCGGCTACGCCGGTGAGCTCGCTGCAGTCATCGACCGGCGCTGCAAACACGTCGATCCAGAGGACGTTCCGGATGTCGTGCGCGGCTATACGATCCTGAACGACGTCGACGCGAAGGATCAGAACGAACTCACGGAGATGAAGGTGTTCGACGGCTCCGCTCCGATCGGACCGGCGATAGCCGACGTCGATCCGACGTCGCTGCAGATGCGGACGACGATCGACGGCGAGATTCGACAGGAGGAGACGACCGACCGAATGTACCGTCCTCCTTCGGAGGCGATTTCGGCACTGTCCGAGCGGGTGACGCTACGGCCGGACGACGTTATCGCGATGGGGAGCCCGGCCAACCCCGGTACTGTCGATCCCGGTGAGACGATCGAGATCTACTACGAGGGGATCGGCACGCTCCGAAACACCGTCGAGTGAGCCTGAAATTCTCTCCGCACAGTAGTGGCCTGCCGGTACAACCGGGAGGTCGGCCAGCGTCGACTCCCGCGCCCGACTCGTCGTCTTAGCTGTGTGGTGGTTTAAGCGGCAACAAATTATGGGCGTTCAGTCACTCTGTTCGCCATGGAGACGACGGCGAATCTCGCGGATTACGAGGGCCTTTCCGAAGTGTTCGAGTGGGAAAGCATCTACGCGGACGCCGACTGGGACGCGCCCGACGAGATCAACATCGCCCACGAGGTCTGTGACCGTCATGCGATGAAGCGCGGCACGGTCGGACTGTTCTTCGTCGGTCCGAACGGCGAGCGCGAACGAATTACGTTCTGGGAACTGGCACAGCGATCGAACCAGTTCGCCAACGTCCTCGACGATCTCGGTCTCGAGCAGGGCGATCCCGTGTTCGCGTACATGCCGCGGCTACCGGAACGGTACGTCTCGCTGCTCGGGACGCTCAAGGCCGGAAACGTGTTCGGTGGGATCGACGAGCAGTACGGTCCCGACCGGATCGCCCACCGGTTGAACGACAGCGGTGCGAGCGTCGTAGTTACTGTCCCCGAGCACCGCGAAACCGTCGAGGCGGCGCTTGAACGTGTCGAATCGGTCGAACACGTCGTCGTCGTCAGCGACGACGGGACCGGCGTTCGTCGTGGCGACATCAGCTACTACGCGGAGATGGAGACGGCGGCTCACGAATACGAGACCGCAAAGACCTCGGGATCCGACCCCGCGCTCCTCTATTACACGGGAGGGACGACCGGACGGGCGAAGGGCGTCGTACACGGCCACAGCTGGGTCGTCGGTATCGCCGCCGCCCAGCTGTACGCGGGTAATCTCGCACAGCACCAGACGGATCTCTACTGGGGGACGGGCGATCTCGGCTGGTTGACTGCACCGGTCAACACCCTTGGAGTCTGGTTTTGGGGCCATTCGCTTTTCGTCTACGAGGGCGAGTTCGCCCCCGAGAGGTGGATCGACCTCCTCGAGGAGTTCCCGATCACTGTTCTGTACAGCGTCCCGACGATCTACCGACAGCTACGCGATCATGACGAGCAACTCGCGGACGTGGACCTCGACGTTCATCGGGCGCTGAGTACCGGCGAATCCCTCGAGTCGGATCTCGTCGAGTGGGGACAGGAGCGGCTGGGCGTTCCGATTCACGACACCTACGGGCAAGCCGAGACCGGGAACATGATCATAAACACCTACCCGTCGACCGAGACGCGATCCGGAAGTATGGGAAAGCCCCTCCCAGGTGTCGAGGCGGCCGTCGTCGACCCCGATAGTGGAACCCGCCTCGGTCCGAACGAGACGGGTCAGATCGCTGTCCGCGATACGTTCCCGTCGTTCTTTTTGGGATACTGGGACGATCCGGATCGGACCGACGAAGCGTTCGTCGACGACTGGTATCTGACGGGTGATCTGGCACAGGTCGACGAGGACGGATACTTCTGGTTCCAGGGTCGGGCCGACGACGTGATCATCAGTGGCGGCTCGCGAATCGGGCCGGTCCCGATAGAGCGGGTTCTCGGCGAGCACGACGCAGTGGTGGAGAGCGCTGCGGTTCCCACGTCACGTCCGGACCGAAAGCGGGCAGTGAAGGCGTACGTCGTTCCCCACGAATCGGTCGAGCCGTGCAACGATCTCGCCGACGAGATCGTTGCACACGCCGCCGAGACGCTGTCGAAGCGGGAGCGCCCCGAGGCGATCGAGTTCTGTGAGTCGCTACCGAAAACCGAAACCGGCGACGTACGTCGCAGTGAACTGCGAGAGACGTCTCTTCGTGGCGGCCCGGAGTGATTCCGCAACGTCCCGGGCCGATCGTTCGCTCCCCCGAGTCCGGCCTTCCGGAGAACGTGAACTGGGCGCGGAGCACACTCACCGGAGCCACGGTTTGTCGATCGGCTCGAATCGATGACGGCACGCGGGACATTCGAGGAGATACCGATCGGCGTCGGCGACAACGGTGAACCGGCTTCCCCGTGCAACGCGACCGCAGTCGGGGCAGCGGCGGACGAGAGGCGGCATCATATCAGCTCGATTCCTGTCGTACCGTATCCGCCTGATCCGCAAAGCTTTGCCGGAGGTCTCTCCCGTGTTGCATTGCCAACCACCATCTGCGGATGACAGCTAGAAGTCATCGAGAGCGGTGCTTTTCACCGAAGCCGAATCGAAAGAACAGCTACCGGAAGAGTAATCCGAGGACTAAATGGACGTTATACGGCCTATATTGACAGGTTTCTGACTACCGAGACCCTCTTTGTTCCACGTTGTTCAGTTCGCTAAAATCCACCATACTCGCCTTGAAACGATTCACGAAACCATCATTCACACGCTGATGGTAAAATTCTTTTTCTATGGTACATAATCTCTTCTATGTCAACAGAGACGGATGCACAGGGACGGCTGTACATCCCAAAGGAGGTGCGCGAGAAGTACGGTCAGAAGTATCATATCGTTATGTACGAGGACAGAATCGAACTGATCCCGGTCGCGGACGACCCACTCGCCGCTGTCCGCGAAGCGGCAGGCGAACTTCACGATGCATCCGTCGAGGAGATCCGAGAGGACATCGAGGCGGAGGCGAAAGGTGAAGCTGAGAAAGCCGGCGGCGACAGATGACGGTGTACGTAGAGACGGATTTCTTGCTCGCACTCGCCAAAGATACCGATTGGTTACAGAGCTCCGCAGAGGACGCCCTCGTCGAGTACGACGTCGAAACGTCGCCGTTCTCGTATCTCGAACTCCTCCTCGCTCGGGAACGCTACGAGTTCGACTACGTTCCGCTGGTGGCGAACCTGCTCGAACTCGTCCCTGTGCGGAGCGAGGAAGAGAAACAGGTCGTTCTGAAAGCCGTCAACTACTACGACGAGAGAATGACGCCGTTCGACGCGTTCCACGCGGCAACTGCGGAAACGCGGGGGATGGACGTACTCTCGTCCGAGAAAGACTACGAAGAGGTCGAGGTCGAACGAGTCCCACTCGAACCCACTGATGGGGAATAACTACGGATCGAGGATAGAGTACCAGCTGAACGAAGCGTAGTACTCGTAGCGATCGTCGTGACCGCTTATGCAACAGACCGGGTCGAATCTTCCGGCTGCTCATCGAGTCCGAACATTCGGACGGTGGCGTCAAGAATCGACGCACAGACCTACTAGTATCCGGCTAGACTCCTGTAAAGGCCGTTCTTCCGCCTACCGACTCTCTCTTTGCTCCACTTTGTTCAGTTCAATAACTCACGTAACACGATTGCATGTAATTTTCCGGTTTTCGATCACCCCCCATGTAGCAGTCGGGGTCGAAATTGTCGCTCTGTTCTCACCGAACCCGGGGAGTAGCGTGCGAGCTGAGTTGATCAAGTTGAGTGGCTCTGTTGAAATTCTCAACTGGTGACACATGCTGATTTGCTGTAGTCAGTACAGATGGTTCAGTGACCGGAAGGGGTAAAGATTCATCCAATCGGTGATAGAAGTCTGGTGCTGAATACAGAGAGTGAGTTCAGCAAGACGAGTTCGTTTGTTCCGACGGTCTGTGCTGAATGAACCGCTCTTTAGACCTGCTTATCGAAGAGGCAACATAATTGATACGAGAGATGCTTGCCCCTCCGTTAGTTCAATTCACGAATGGACGAAAGCACCTCATCAACGAAGAGTTCTGGTGCGGTTGTCGTCGCAATATGGCCTTGTCCCTCTAAGATGACGATTCGGCTATTTGGCAGACCGTCGTCAACTGCCCCTGTTGCATCTTTCACAGATTGCGGACTTTCGCTCCCGGACAACAGCACAGTTGGTGTGGTCATGTCCGTGAACCGGGCGGCATCGAACGTGTACTCGTTCTCGGCGTCCGACTCACGGTAGACAACATGGGCCATGTTCACACGGACTGGCCAGTTCGGTGCCGAGCGAAGGTCGTCCATTTGCTCCGGAGAGAGCTCGACGATTTCTTCGAAGAGCAGGACGAGCAGGCGCTCGTTCTCGCCGGCTTCCTCTAAGGCCCTCATTTCAGCGAGTAATTCCTCCGAGTAGAGCTTCTGGTCGCCGACTGGAAAGTACGGTTCATACAAGATAAGTGTGCGGAGATTGTCGGTTCGTAGAGCCGCCTCTAGCGAGACAAGGGCACCATAGGAATGACCGAGCAAGACCACCGGTTCGTCGATTGAATCGACGACCGCAGCCACGTCCTCGGCCTCTCGTACTAGCTCGTACTCCTCGGCGTCGCCGCTTTCGCCGACGCCACGACGGTCAAGCGCATAGACTGTGAAGTGTTCCGCGAAGGCGGGTTGGACTGGTTCCCATCGCGTGTGGTCGGCGGTCGTCCCATGAACAAGCACGAGTGGTGGCCCGTTCCCCGTTCGTTCGAATGCAATTGGAGTCCCATCTGTCGAGGTGAGTGTTTCCATTGGTCCTCGTTCGAACATACGCTGGCAATTCATGTCACACTTGCGCATACCACGCACGGAGAGAGAAGAACGCTCTGTGCTTGGGCTAGTTGGGCTGATCATCGCTCTCGGATGGACATCAGTGGTTCTGTATATGCGCTGTGAGTTCAGCAGACCAATTCTGACAGAATGCCATTATATCATTGAGGGCCTGCTGAATACAGAGGCTGAATTCAGCAGTCCGAATCGCTGCCTAAGTGATCGGGTCACTCTTCCCCGGCTTCCAGTCGCTTCTTGACCCGTTTGAGGTCAGCCTCCCACCGCCGTTTCATTCTGTGGGCCATAAGCGGCTCCATAATCCGTTTCAAACCCGGTAGTTCGACGTGACATGTACGAGTCAGTCGAGTTCCTTCTTGGATCGATTCGAAACGGTACGTGCCTCGAAAGGCAACGGGACCGGATATTGATTCGAAGGTGTAGCCCTGTCCGGACGTCACTTCGGTCGCTTTGAGAACAGTTTCACTCTGGATACCGAAGTCGGTTTGCTTAATTAATCGCCGTTGGCCTTCAGCGACGCCAGTCGGCTCTGATCCCTCGATGACAGCAATCTCGTCGGCCCACGGCATCCATTCCGGCGCGTTACGGACGTCGCTAATGTACGTATATACCTCCTCGACAGGTCGCTGTATTATTACGTCGTGAGTATATTGGATCGCCATTAGTAGCCCCGAATTTTCATACAGAAGATAGGGTTGTATGGAGTTCAACCTTCCTGCAGTAATACGAGGTGC
>SKTU01000015.1 GCA_007122455.1 Haloarculaceae archaeon
CGAACCCCGATCGAACGGTCGACGTTCGCCAGTCTCCACCGCCGCGGTGACGTCACCGACGACGTCGACCGGCTCGCGGCGGCGGCCGGCGACCGACACCTGCTCGTGCTCGTCCGCCCGTACGACTGGATGCCGCCGGAGATCGCGGGTGCGCTCGTCGACCGCGGCGCCGATCCCGATCTCGAGGCGTTCGTTCTCGAGGAGCTGACCCTACCGGAGGAGACGATCACCCGAGCGACGCTCGACGAACTCGCCGCGGACGAGACGGAGCACTCGGACAGATCGATCCTCGCCGTGCGGGCAGACGTCGACAGCGCGTAGCTACAGCCCGAAACTCTTCGCCAGCACGTCCTCGTCGGTGTCGCCGACGACGTCGACGCCCGATCCGACGGTGTCGACGGTCGCCTGTGCGGGCGCGAACAGCTCGACTGGAAGCTCGTAGAACTCCCAGTCGTGGTCGTCGAAGATCGCCTCGAACGGCATTCCGAACGACTCGCCGGCCGTCGAAACGATCTCCCCGATCCGATCGAACGGCGTCTCGACGGTCGCGTGCACGCGCCCACCGTAGGCGACCGCGTCGTTGGTCCGTGCCATCGCGGTCGCGTCGTCCGCGGCGACCGGTGCGACTGGCGCCGAACCGGTGACGGTGAGAATGTCCACCGGATCGTACCCCAGCTCCGAGAGCCGGAAGGCGGCGAGTTCGCCGACGCGTCCGGCGAGGGCGACGCTTCCGGTGATGCTCGCGGTGGAAAACGTCGGGAGAAAGACGCCCGACGTCGGGACGCCGGTCCGCTCGGCGACCCGTTCGGCGACAGCTTCGCCGGGGAGTTCTTCGCTCTCAACCGCGAGCACTGCGAAGTCGGCGGCGTCGCGGTAGCCGACGCGCTGGAACTCCTCCTCGGCGGCGACGAGCGCGCGAGCCGGGCCGCTCCCGAGCCCCTCGAACCCCTCGACGGACAGCTCCCAGCCCGCTTTCTGGGCGCACAGGAGCGCGAGTGCGGGGTGGTCGGTGGACGCCTCGACGTGGGTGAGCGGCGCTCCGGCGATTTCCTCGATCCCGATCTGAACGGTCGCCAATCCGCCGGTCTGAATCTCCGTCAACAGAAGTCCCGCCTCGATACCGCCGACGGCGTCGACACCGAAGTCGAGCACGACCGCCCCGTTGTCGAGTTCGTGGACCTCGATCGCGAGCTCGTCGGCGAAGTCGATGGCCTCGTCGACGAGTTCGACGGCCATCCGGTTGAGACTCTCCATATCCCGTCTGGGACGGTCTCGTTTAAAAAGCCACTCTCCGAGTTCGACAGTCGGGTTTTAATCCATCGCGGTCGAAGCGCCGACCATGACGCTGAACGAACTTCCCGACGTCGATCCCGCAGCCGGTGAGGTCGAAACCGCCGAGTTGGTCGTCGAGGACGACGTCCTCGTGAAACTGTTCGCGCTCGGTCCGGGCGGGGCCTTCGATCCGCACGTCCACGACGACTGCGAGAACGTCTTCCACCTCCTCGAGGGGGAGGTCGTCGTCACGCAGGGATCGACGGAGGAGACGCTGTCGGCGCCGGCAGTCGTCCACAACCGACGCGGCGTCGAGCACGGCGCACGGAACGAATCGGACTCGCGCGCGCTGTTGACCGCGTCCCTCTGTCCGCTCCCCTGAACTACTCCTCGTCTTCGTCCTCGTCGCGCCGTGCCAACCCCGCGAGGTGAGGTAGCTCCTCGAGGATTATCTCCTCGATCCCGAGCCGTACGGCGTTTTCACTCCCCGGAAGGCAGAAGACGGCGACGCCGTCGGCGATTCCGGCGGTCGCGCGCGTCCCGACGACCTTCGTCCCGATCTCCTCATAGGAGAGCGTCCGAAACAGCTCGCCGAACCCCGGTAGCCGCTTGTCGAACAGCGGCTCGACGGCCTCGACAGTCACGTCGTCCGGCGTCACGCCGGTTCCGCCGGTGGTGACGACGCCGTCGGTGTCATCGCGTCCGACGAGCCGATCGACGGCGTTCTGTATGCCGTCGTGGTCGTCGCCGACGAGCTCGCGAACGGAGATCTCGTTTCCGGCACCCTCGATCGCCGCCGCGATGGCGTCGCCGGCAGGGTCGTCCTCGAGGCGGCGGGACGAAGAGACGGTCAGTATCGCGACGCCGAGCTCGTCGAGGTCGTGGGCGTGGTGATCGTGGCCGTGATCGTGTTCGTGATGTTCGTCGTGGGCGTCCATGTTCGGCCGTGGTGCGGCCGGCGGCTAAAGCTCATCGCTAACGTTTTGCGGGGGGCGGACTCACTCGCAGGTGATGAAGGCAGTCTTTTACGAGGAGACCGGATCGACCGACGTACTGCAGTACGGCGAGTTCCCGGACCCGGAGATCGGCGAGGAGGAACTGCTCGTCGACGTGAAGGCGGGCGGACTGAACCACCTCGACGTCTGGACCCGCCGCGGCATGCCGAGCCCGAGGGAGTTCCCGCACGTGCCCGGAAGCGACGCCGCGGGCGTCGTTACCGAGGTCGGTGACCGAGTGAGCCGGTTCGAGGTCGGCGACCGCGTCGCCGTCGAACCAAGCCTCTCGTGCGGTGACTGTGAGTTCTGCCGGTCCGGCGAACAGTCCCAGTGCGTCCAGTTCAAGATCAAGGGCGAACACACCCGCGGTGTCCACAGCGAAAACGCGGCCGTCCACGAGGACAACCTCGTGGCAGTCCCCGACCACGTCGACTTCGTGACGGCCGCCGCCGTCCCGCTGGTCTTCCAGACCGCGTGGCGAATGCTCGTTTCGCGCGCCGAGATCAACCAGGCCGACAGCGTGCTCGTCTTAGGCGCCTCCGGCGGCGTCGGCCACGCCTGCGTCCAGATCGCCGCCGACGCGGGCGCCGAGGTGTTCGCGACGGCCTCGACGGACGAGAAGCTCGAATACGCCCGCGAGATCGGCGCCGACCACGCGATCAACTACGAGACGGAGGATTTCGTGTCGGCGATCAAGGAGGCGACAGACGGCCGGGGCGTCGACGTGGTCGTCGATCACGTCGGCGGCGCCACGTGGCAGGACTCGATTTCGGCGACGGCGAAGGGCGGTGCCGTCGTCACCTGTGGAGCGACGACCGGACCGAACCCCGAAACCGACATCACCCAGATCTTCTGGAAACAGCTCGACATCCTCGGATCGACGATGGGAACCCCGGGGGAGGGCGACGACGTGTTGGCGAAGGTGTGGGACGGTACGTTCGAGCCCCGGATCCGAGAGGTGCTCCCGATGAGCGAAATCGTCAGGGCACACGAGATCCTCCAGGATCGTGAAGGATTCGGCAAGGTCGTCGTCGTTCCGGACAGCGAGTACGATCCCGACGACTACGAGCGATAACCCCACCTCGCTGCTGGAGGGGTAGCGACCGATACCGCTTCGAATAACAAGCGATAGGTGGGTTCGCACCGCAGCGATACCCAATGGACGACGGTGACGCCACGGGGGATCCCCCGCACCCGACGGAGGTCGATCGGACGTTCGACTGGCGCGGCTGGATCCTCGTCGGAGCGATCTTCGTCTCGTTCTTCGTGATCCCCGGGATCCTGCTCGCCTATCCACATTTCGGTACCGTGTTCGGGCTCGGACTCAGGGACGCCTACCTCGTGTTGCCGCTCGTCCCGGCACTGGTTCTCGGAGCACTCGCGGTGTGGGCGACGACGAGACCTTAGTCGGCGAGTTCGCGGCCACACTGTCCGTCCTCGACCGGAGCGGGAGCCACGCTACCACAGGTTCGAGCGTACGCGCGCAGCTGCGCACGCGGAAGATCCGCGCAACGGGCCGCTTCCGCCTCGGAGAGTCGTCCCGTCACGTACGCCGCCACGGCAGCTCGTATATCGGGTGAGAGCATCGCAACCAGACGGTAGATAACCCCCATGTACCACTAAATCTTTCGGGCGTTTAGAAACGAATGTTTTCCATATATAATTATTTCAGAACGTTCGTCGTATCTTCCTCCGCTACTCGGAGAAGTCCCGGCGCATCGCGATCTCGAACCACGGACAGAGTCGAAGCTGCCGGTACCACTTGGGGTGCTCGTAGAGCCGCTCGTACGGCACCCACATCAGGCCCGCGACCTCCTCCTCGTCGGGGTCGAGCGTCGTGTCCTCGAGCGTCAGCTGGAGAACCGCACAGACCTCCCACTCGAGTCCCTCGTTCATGTAGTAGCGTTTGTACTCGAATTTGTCTGTGACGCGGAGGTCCGAGTACTGATTCGGCGTGATGCCGAGTTCCTCCTCGAGGCGCTGGCGGGTCGCCTCCACCTGGCTCTGTCCCTCGACGGGGTGGGAGGCGACGGTGCCGTCCCAGCAGCTGTCCCAGAGGCGCTTGTTCGGCGCACGCTGAGCGAGTAAAACGTTGCCGTCGCCGTCGAAGACGAGTGCGGTGAACGCCCGGTGGCGAATCCCGTCGCCGGTGTGGGCCTCGAGGCGGTTGACCATGCCCTGCTCCTCGTCGTTTTCGTCGACCGCGATGACGTCTTCGAGAGCGTTGTCGTGCTCTCGTTCCTCCATGTCAGCTCCTGACGGGTCGATCTCGTCGGCACTCATGGATACGCAAATGGCTGATGCTCTTAAGGACCCTTCGACTGTGTACAGCTCATCCCCGCTTCTCCGAGAGGATGAGTCGCGTCTTCGTCGAGACGACTTCGTCCATCTCCCGGGCTCGGGTGATGAGATCGTTCAGCGATCCCGTGTCGGCGGTGTCGGCGACGACGACGATGTCCTCCTCGCCGGAGACCTGCCAGACGAAGTCGACCTCCCCCCAGTCGGCCATCCGTCCGGAGATCGCGCCCGTGTCGACGTCGACCGCGACACCGATCTCGATCATCGCCTTGACGTTGCCGGTGCGGGTGGCGACGGTGAACCGTTCGATGACGCCGGTGTCGAGCAGCCGCTCGACGCGGTTCCGTACGGTTCCCTCGCTCGTTTCGACCCGGTCGGCGATCTCGGTGTAGGGGGTACGGGAATCCTCCCGGAGGATGTCGAGGATCTCCCTGTCGAGGTCGTCCATCGAGATGCGTCGCTACCACCCGGTAGCACTTACCGATTACGAATTTCGTAACGAAGCTTCGAACACAAGCGTTATTGTCCGGGTCGATATACGTATCTCGTAATGACGGACGCCTACGTGGCGCTGGAGAACGGCGAGGTCATCGAAGCCCGTGCCCGCTCTCCGGGCCGCAGCCGCGGGGAGATCGTCTTCACGACCGCCTACACCGGATACGAGGAGTCGCTCACCGACCCCAGCTACGAGGAACAGGTGCTCACCTTTTCGTACCCCCTCATCGGCAACTACGGCGTCCGAGAGGACCGGTTCGAATCCGACCGCGTCCACCCGCGAGCGGTCGTCGCTCGGGAGCTCACGACGGATGTCGCCGACTGGCTCGAGACCGAGGGCGTCCCCGCCGTCGACCACCTCGACACCCGCGACATCGTAACGGCCATTCGCGACGGCGGCGCGATGCGCTGCGGGATCGCCGCCGGTGCCGGGGCGACGCCCCAAGCCGCCCGCGAGGAACTGGCCGACTGCCTCCCGATGAGCGACCACACTGACATCGGCGCACAGGTCTCCGTCGACGAGCGGACGACGTTCAACGACGGCGGCGACGGACCGACGATCGCGCTCGTCGACTGCGGCGCCAAGGGGTCGATCATCGATTCGCTCCTCGACCGCGACGCGGTCGTCGAACTGCTCCCCTACGACGCGACGGTCGCTGACGTCGAAGCCGTCGCCCCCGACGTACTCTTCATCTCCAACGGCCCCGGTGACCCGGAGAACTTCGAGGCCGCCGGCGAGTTGGCCGAGCAGTTCGCCGGCGAACTGCCGTTGGCGGGGATCTGCCTCGGACAGCAGGTCATCGCGGGCGCACTCGACGGTGAAACCGAGAAGATGGACTTCGGCCACCGCGGCGTCAACCAGCCCGTACGGGATCTCCGCACCGACAAAGTCGTGATGACGACGCAGAACCACGGCTACACGGTCTCGGAACCCGGAGCGCTCGACGTCACCCAGATCAACGTCAACGACGACACCCCCGAAGGGCTCGAGAGCGACGAGCTGAACGTCATCACGCGCCAGTATCACCCCGAGGCCAACCCGGGACCGCACGACACGCTCGACTTCTTCGACGACGTGATCGAGATGGTACGGGCGGAGACGACCCTGCAGTCCTAGGATCGTCCGAACCGCTTTCCGGCGTTCTGGAAATACTGCGAGATCGGAGCGAGCAGCACGTTGACGATCCCGACGATGGTGAGGAGCGTTCCCGCGAAGAGATAGCTCCCGTCTGGTTCGAGTATCGGCCACAGCCAGACGCCGATTGCGCCAGTCATGATACCAAGCGAGAGCCCGGCGACCGCGCCCTGCGTCCGCTCGAGAACCAGCGTCGCGACCGCCGCGAAGCCGAGCCCGACCACGAGAATGCCGTGAGGTTGGGTGCTGACCGATGCGACTACCATCGTCGTCACCCCGGCCAGCGCGATCCCGGAACCGACGAGTCGGAACTGTCGGCGCCGTGCGGCAGCCTCGTCGAGCTCCGTCCCCTCTTCGCTCATATCTGACGCTGCAGCGGCGAGCGGTTAGCCTTTGTGCCCGGTCACTCGCCCCAGTTGCGCCGCTGAATCGGTCGCTCCGACAGCGCCATCACGTCGAGCGGCTCGTCCTTCGTCTCGATCGCTTCGAGGGCGGCGCGGGCGCTCGGAACGGTCGAGAAGTAGGTGATTCCCTCCTCGACGGCGACTTCCAGGGCGTCGCGATCCCGCGAGACGACCAGGTCGACCTCGCCGTCGCGGATCGCAGCCGCGAGATCGTCGAACTCCCGGAGCTCGAAGTGCCGAGCGAAGCCGTCCTCGATGTCGGAGAGGTCGTCGGTCTTCTGGGAGAGACCGCGGACGCTCTCGGTGTCGATGTGGGCGACGCCGCCGGTCGAGATCGGCTTTCCGGTGGCGGATTGGGCTTTCAGGTACGCCTTCCCGAACGAGCGGGCGGTCCCCATCACCTCGCCGGTCGATTTCATCTCCGGGCCGAGCCGCGGATCGCTTCCCGGGAGCCTATCGAACGGAAGGACGACCTCCTTGACGGAAACGTGCTCGGGGATCTGCTCGTGGACGCGAAGCTCCGAGAGCCTCTGGCCGGCCATCACCTTGGCGGCGAGTTTGGCGATCGGAACGCCGGTCGCCTTCGAGACGAACGGGACCGTCCGGGAGGAGCGCGGGTTCGCCTCGAGCACGTACACCTCGCCGTCGCGAACGGCGAGTTGGACGTTCAACAGCCCCTCCGTCTCCAGCGCTCGGGCGATCTCGAGAGTAACGGTGCGGACGCGCTCGAGGACGTCCTGGGAGAGCGACCGCGGCGGGATCATACACGCCGAGTCCCCGGAGTGGACGCCGGCGCTCTCGACGTGCTCCATGATGCCGCCGATGAGAACGTCGTCGCCGTCGGCGACCGCGTCGACGTCGAGTTCGACGGCGTCGGCGAGGAACTCGTCGACGAGGATCGGCTTGTCCGGCGCAACTCGAACCGCCTCCGCGATGTACTCCTCGAGTTCCTCGTCGGAGTAGACGACCTCCATCGCTCGACCGCCGAGGACGTAGGAGGGACGCACCAGGACGGGATAACCGATTTCGTGGGCGAGTGCGAGCGCCTCCGCCCGACTGGTCGCCGTCCCGCCCTCCGGCTGTGCGATCCCGAGTTCGTCCATGAGAGCGTTGAACCGGTCGCGGTCCTCGGCGAGGTCCATCGCCTCGACGCTCGTGCCGAGTACCGCACAGTCGAGGCCGCGACGCTCGAGTTCGGTCTCCAGCGGTTCGCCGATGTTGACGGACGTCTGTCCGCCGAACTGGACCATCACGCCGTCGGCGTTCGTCTCCTCGATGATGTCGGCGATCTCCTCGGCGGTGATCGGCTCGAAGAAGAGCCCGTCGGAGGTGTCGTAATCCGTCGACACCGTTTCCGGGTTGTTGTTGACCACGTGGGCGTCGATTCCCTCCTCCCGCAGCGCCCGAACCGCGTGCACCGCACAGTAGTCGAACTCGACGCCCTGCCCGATCCGGATCGGTCCGCCGCCGACGACGACGACCGACTCGGCGTCCTGATCGACGCGAACCTCGTTTCGGCTGATCGCCGTCTCCCGCTCGCGAGCCGAGTAGTAGTACGGCGTCGTCGCAGCGAACTCCCCGGCGCAGGTGTCGACCTGCTTGTACCTGCGAGGGATCGAATCGGCTTCGACGGATTCGATCGGCCCGCCGGCACCGTCGCCGTCGTCGGCGATGGCGGTCGCCACGCTTCCGCCGTCGCTCGCGAGTTCGGCGGTCTGGTGGTTCGTGAAGCCGAGCTCCGTCGCGGCACCGAACTCGCCGTCCTGGGCGGCCGCCGCCGCATCGGCGATCCGCTCGAACCGCTCGACGTACCACTCGTGGATCCCCGTCAGCTCGACGACCTCGTCGACTGAGTAGCCCCGGTCGAACGCCTCAAATATCGCGTACGGGCGGTCGGGCGTCGGCCGCTCGAGGTACGCCGACTTCAGCTCGGCGTCGGGGAGATCCTCCCAGTCGACGGCCGGCTCGTACTCCGAGGAGCGAAGCGCTTTCAGCAGCGACTCCTCGAACGTTCGACCGATAGACATCGCCTCGCCGGTGGATTTCATCGCCGGGCCGAGTTCGAACTCGACGTCGTCGAACTTGTCCTTCGGCCACCGCGGGACCTTCGTCACGACGTAGTCGATCGCGGGCTCGAACGCCGCGGTCGTCTCCCCGGTGATCTCGTTTTCGATCTCGTGGAGCCGCTTGCCCAGCGCGACCTTCGCGGTGACGCGGGCGATCGGGTAGCCGGTCGCCTTCGAAGCCAGCGCGGACGAACGGGAGACGCGAGGGTTCACCTCGACGACGCGGTACTCCCCGGACGCCGTTCCGTCGTCGCGCCAGGCGTGCTGGATGTTACAGCCGCCCTCGATCCCGAGGTCGCGGATCACCTTCAGCGCGGAGTCGCGCATCTCCTGGTGGGCCTGGTCGGGGATCACCTGCGAGGGCGTGACGACGGTCGACTCACCCGTGTGAATCCCCATCGGGTCGATGTTCTCCATGTTGCAGATGATGATGCAGGAGTCGTCGGCGTCGCGCATCACCTCGTACTCGAGTTCGACCCAGCCGGCGATCGATTCGGTAATCTGAACCTCGTGGTTTCGGGAGAGCTGGAACCCCTTGCGCGCGATCTCCCGGAGTTCGTCCATGTCGTCGACGACGCCGGAGCCGGAACCGCCAAGCGTGTAGGCGGTCCGGGCGATCACCGGCAGGCCGCCGACGGCCTCGACGGCGTCCTCAAGCTCGTCCATCGAAGAGATCGTCTCGGAGGCACAGACGGGTTCGCCGATGGATTTCATCCGCTCTCGGAAGAGGTCCCGGTCCTCCGTCGCGTAGATCGTCTCCAGCGGCGTCCCCATGATCTCGACGTCGTGCTCATCGAGGACGCCCTGTTCGGCCAGTTCCGCGGTGACGTTCAGTCCGGTCTGGCCACCGAGTCCGGCGATGACACCGTCGGGGGATTCCTTCCGGATGATCTCGGCGATCGCCTCGGTCGTGATGGGCTCGACGTACACCTTGTCGGCCATCTCCGGGTCGGTCATGATCGTCGCCGGGTTCGAGTTGACGAGGACGACTCGGGCACCCTCTTCCCGGATCGCTCGACACGCTTGCGCGCCGGAGTAGTCGAACTCCGCCGCCTGTCCGATCTGGATTGGGCCGCTACCGATGAGCAGAATCGTCCGGTCCTCGTCGGTCATTATCGAGAGGGAGTCTGTACATCGTAATAAGCCCGGCGATAAAGTACGAATAACGTAACGACAGTACGAATTTCGAATCGGACCGCGCCGTTCGATCGGCGATCAGCGGCTGAGCGACTCAGTTGGCTTCGCCGAGGCGATACCGGTACGGCTGCTCACGGATTACCTCGACGTCACCCTCCCGGGCTTGGCGGCCGAGCACGGTCGCGACGCGATGGGCGCTCTCGAACTCCTCGCCGTGCTCCTCGAGCAGGTCGAGGATCTCACGCGCCGTCAGCGGCTCGTCGGGTTCAGCCTCCGACAGCACGGAGCGGATGCGCTCGAACTCACCCCGGCGTATGCGCATATTCTTACACATGTGCCGGTGTACCATAACACCCCGTCAGACAATCGTCAGACAGCTGCATCCGGGAAACCGACCGACGCAGAACGGAGGAACTGAAACCGGTTCGTCCGACGACGTGGGCGACAGACTACAGTGCACTGTCGAACTCGGAGTCGAACTCCCTGGCGTCCCGATACTGGTCGACGAACAGTTCGACGTCGAATTCGGCCATCTGCCGCTCGAACTCGGCGCTGGCCGCCTCGTCGCCGTGACTGACCGCGTGTTCCATCAGCTCGACGAGTAGTTCGACGACGATCTCGTGGAGTCGCCGGGAGTCGAACGCCGCGACCCACACCATCGAGTATCCGACGTGGCCGTCGTCGCTGAGGTCCGCGGAAACGATCTCGTCGGGAAACTCCTCGAGCACGACGCCCATCACGTGAGTGATGCTGAACTCCGGGAACTCGTCGGCGGTGCCGATCGACGAACGGAGCACGTCGGCGATCGACTCGGGAACGAACCGACCGAGCGGGTGGACGTCGACGACGACCGCGTGGCTGTCGCCGCACTCACACCGGAACTCGCGCATCCCCATGTCGAGGTCGTGGGCGTGAACGGTTCGACCGCAGGGTAGCTCGAGAGTCCCGCTGTCACCGCCAGGTACACGCGGCTCTGCCATTGCCCGATGTCCGTCGTCCGCGTGGAAAAGCCCAGCGGGTTCGAACGCCGTTACTTCGGGATGTCATCGGGTCCGAGCGGCGCGGCGTAGGGGTCCTTTTCGGCCTCCACCTCGGCCCTCTCGTCCTCGAGCTGTACGTACGCGCGCGTGACGACCGCTGCACCGAAGATACCGAGCACGCCCGACGCGATCGCAGTGAGTAACACGGCCGCCGTGGGACCGGCGATCGGCTCGAGAAAGCCGGTGACGAGCTCGAACTGCGAGACGATGAACACCACGAGCGCGAGCGCGAACACCTCGATCCGGTACCCCTTCGTCAGCCGCCAGGAGTCCGCCATCGCCTGCACGAAGTTCTTGTCCTGAATCGCGATCTCCTGGCGCACGAAGTAAAAGGCGATCGCGAGGAAGATCCCGGGAACGACGAACAGCACGAGACCGAGGATGATGAATCCCCAGACGACGATCGCACCGACGAAGCCGTTCAGCGTCGCGAGCAGGATGTTTCGGGTCAGGATCTCCTGAGGGATCGTTCCGGTTTCCTCGGTGGCGAAGAGCCGCACGGCGACGATCGACGCCGCTTCCGAGAGGAGGGCGACGACCAACAGTCCGGCGGCAGCGATCCCGGCGGTGAGCGGCTGGGCCACCGGCATCATCTCGCGAGCGTCCGCCGCGGCCACCTCTATCTCCTCGAGGAGCATATCGTACTCGTCTTGGCTGAGACCGAGTTCCTCGGGGGTCGCTCCGGAGATGGCATTCGCGAACGCGTCCATCAGTCCGACAGTCAGGGACTGGAATAACACCGTAGTGAGGAGGGCAATACCGGCGAAGACGGCGACGAGGGCGATCCCGTTCTTGGCGACGGTCCTCGAGATCCCCTCGCTAAACGCACGACCGATGTCGAGGCTCATACCGGCATCGCGTCCGGAGGCCTCTTAAGCGTGGGCGAACCGCGTCCGTCACCGTCGCTCGAGATACGTGACGACGGACGCGTAGGCGGCGCCAACCAGAACACCGACGAACAGGGACCACGGGAGCGACCACTGGAGGATCACGAGCGTCACCGACGCGACGACGGCCGTTCCGATACCCCATCGGGCGAGAAAGCGGGATCGCTCCGACGGAGTCACGACCGGTCAGGGCCAGTCGTCGCGGTCGTCCTCGAGAGCCGACCGCGTTTCCTCGGGTGAACCGAGCTCCCAGTCGGCGGCTTCGGCAGCCTGCTCGAGCGGGAGGTACTCCCACTCGACGGCCTCGGCGAGTTCGGCGTCCTCGTCGTCGATACCGACGAAGACGTGTCGCTCGGTGTCGAACTGCGCCTTGACGTTCTCGAGGCTCTCCTTTCGCCCGCGCGGTCCGGAGAAGAAGTCCTGTCGGATCCGGTTCTTCCGGGTGAAGTTCGTCACTACGTACGTCGGTTTATCCGAAACGACGCCGACGTATTCGCTCCACGTCCGGGCGTCGGAGAACACCGCTTCCGGATCCGCGAGCTGTTTGAGTGCCTCCAACTCGAAGGCGAGAGTCATGTTCGTTGAGCCGCCGCCGTCCATACCCTATCGGGGTTACCATGGGGCAAAACTCCTTCGAACCGTCGGCGTCCGAACGGTCCCGAGCAGGTTAGGAACATTCTTCCGACTCGCGAACCCACAACGTCGTATGAGCGACAAGCAGTTCACGGTCCACGGATCGTTCCCAGCCCGATACGGAGACCAGGCGTTCGAGAAGGTCGTCGAAGCACCGAACGAAGACGTCGCGCTGGAGCGCGTTTTCGCGGCATTCGGCTCCCAGCACGGCTTCAAGCGAACGCAGATCACGATCGACGGGGTCGACGTATGAGTCTCGGTGGCGGCGGCGGACAGATGCAGGAGCTCCAACAGCAGCTTCAGGCGCTCGAACAGCAGAAGCAGGCCATCGAAGCGGAGATCCAGAGCCTCCGGACGGAGCAGTCCGAGATCGACGAAGCGATCGAGGCCATCGAGACGCTGGACACCGGCTCGACGGTGCAGGTCCCACTCGGTGGCGACGCATACGTCCGCGCGGAAATCGAGGACATAGACGAGGTCATCGTCACGCTCGGCGGTGGCTACGCGGCCGAGCGCGACAGCGACGGTGCGATCGACTCCCTGGAGACGAAAAAGGGGACGCTCGACGAGCGGATCGAGGAACTCAACGAGGAGATAACCGCGGTGGAGTCCGAAACCGAGCGCATCGAACAGCAGGCCCAGCAGGCCCAGCAGCAACAGATGCAGCAGATGCAACAGCAGATGCAACAGCAGGACGACGAGTGAGGTAGATGTTCGACGGACTAAAGGAGAAGCTCGACCGCTTCAAGAGCGGCGTCGAGGAGGAAGCCGACGTCGAAGCCGACCTCGAGGCGACTGAGACGGACGAACCCGAATCCGAACCCCAATCCGACGAGGATGAGGACGAACCGGGGTTCGCAAAGCGAGCCGCCCTCGCCGCAACCGGTCGAACCGTAATCACCGAAGAGGAACTCGAGACGCCCCTGGAGGAGTTGGAACTCGAACTCCTTCAGGGGGACGTCGAGATGAGCGTCGCCCGGGAGATCACCGAACGGATCCGCGAGTCGCTCGTCGGCGAGACGCGAAAGCAGGTCGAGTCCGGCGAGATGGTCGTCGCGCGGGCGATCGCGGATGCGCTCCGTGACGTCATAAGCGTCGGGCAGTTCGACTTCGAGACGCGCATCGCCGACGCGGAGAAGCCGGTCGTCGTCGTCTTCACCGGCGTCAACGGCGTCGGCAAGACGACCTCGATCGCGAAGCTCTCGGAGTGGCTCGACGCGCGCGGCTACTCGTCGGTGATGGCGAACGGTGATACGTACCGCGCGGGCGCGAACGAACAGATCCGCGAGCACGCCGAGAGGCTCGACCGAAAGCTCATCGCGCACGAGCAGGGCGGCGATCCGGCCGCAGTGATCTACGACGCCGTCGAGTACGCCGAGGCGAACGGGATCGACGTCGTTCTGGGCGACACGGCCGGTCGACTCCACACCTCCGACGACCTGATGGCACAACTCGAAAAGATCGACCGGGTCGTCGATCCCGATCTGACGATCTTCGTCGACGAGGCCGTCGCCGGCCAGGACGCGACCAACCGCGCACGGGAGTTCAACGACGCCGCCGCGATCGATGGGACGATACTCACGAAGGCCGACGCGGACTCCCAGGGCGGAGCCGCGATCTCGATCGCGCACGTGACCGGCAAACCGATCCTCTTCCTCGGCACCGGACAGGGTTACGACGACCTCGAGCGGTTCGACCCGGACGTGATCGTCGACCGACTAGTCGGCGAGTGAGCGTAGCGCCGACAGCGCTCCGGAAACGCAGTCGGCGTCGTAGGTCGCGATCTCCTCGAGCATCTCCACGGCCGTATCCTCGACCGCGTCCTCGTCGACGACCGCGTTGACGAGTCCGAGGCGTTCGAGTCGGTCCGGATCCAGCTGTCTTCCTGTGAGAATGATCTCCTTGGCGATCCGGGGGCCGACCAGCTCCGCGAGGAGCACGGCGTTGCGATCGACCGGGATGTCGTAGCGAATCTCCGGAAGCGAGAGCGTCGTCTCCCGACCGACGAAGAGGAAATCACACCGGAGCGACAGCGAAAAGCCGGCGCCGACGAGGACGCCGTGCCCCGCGATCGCCGACGGGGCAGTTCGTTCCGCGAGGAGGTCGTACAGCTCCCTGAGCGTCGCATCCAGTTCGGGATACGCCTCCGGGTAGTCGCCGCCGCCGACGATGTCGGTGTCCATGCCCGCACAGGTCGCTCGACCCGCACCCGTTATCGCGATGCCGCGATCGTCGTCTTCCAGTTCGAGGAGGACGTCCCGAAGTCCAGTGACGAGCTCCGTGTTCAGCGCGTTGAGCTTGTCGGGGCGATTCAGTCGGAGCGTGATTACGCCGTTCGTTTCCGCCGTTTCGACGAGCGGTGTACCGGAGTCGACCATACGTCGACTGCGTCGTGGGAACTGTTAGCCCTACCGGAGGCGCTCAGCCGAGCTGGTCACCGACGATCCGATCGGCGTGTTCGACGAAGGCGGCCTCCTCACCGGCGGGGATCGTGGCGCCGGCGGCGATGTCGTGACCGCCACCGTCGCCTCCAACCGCGCGCGCGGCCTCGCCCATCACGGCCGACAGATCGAGCCCGTTCGCGACGAGCGGACCGGTACCGCGTCCGGAGACCTTCGTCTCCTCGTCACTCTCCGCCGCGAACGCGACGATCGGCCGATCCCGATCGATCCCGTCGGCACCCATCGCCATCCCGGCGATGATGCCGACGATCGTCTCGCGTATCTCGTCACCGGCGTCGAACCACTGGATGTACGTCTCTCGCGTGACGCCGTTCTCTTCGACCCACGAGATCCCCTCCGAGAGGTTTCGACGGTGGTTTGCCAACAGCTCACGGGCACGTTCGAGCGGCTCGCCGCGCTCCCCGAGGCAGACGGCGAGTCCCACGTCGGCACGCTCGTAGCGGGCGGTCGCGTTCAACAGCGTCGAGAACTCGCTCGCGTCCCGCAGTTCGGTTCCCGACGGTTCGTCAATGAGCGTGTACGTCGTCCCGACGAGCCGCTCGATCTTGTAAGCCGGGACGCCGCGAGAGACGGCGTGTCTAACGAGTGCGCTCGCGACCGTCTGTCGCTCCTCGTCGTCGAGATCGACCCAGCGCTTCCACTCCCCGTCGGTTCGACACTCGACGTCCAGCTCGGAAAGAAACGACACCGCCCCGCGCTCGTCGTTCGTGATGCCGGGAATACGGACGTCCGAGGCGAATTCGAGCAGTTTCGGAAGCGGCCGACTCTGCTTCCCGTAGATTGCGAGATCGGTCCCCTCGTCGACGACTCCGGATTCGACGCCCTCCCGAACGATCGCGGCGTTGGCGCCGCGAAGTTCGCCGTCGGTGGCCTGCATGTCGCCGACGGCACCGACGATCGCCAGGCCGGCGAGGTCTCGGTTGTCCCCCTCCCCCTCGAGTGCGCGCGCGAGGACGTACGCCGCGCCGGCGCCGGAGAGCTCGGAGGCACCGTCGATCCCTTCGAGGAGCGGATTGAGGTGGTACTCGGTGTCGGCGTCGGCCGGTTGGTGATGATCGGCGATCACGGGCGTGAACTCGCCGGCGGCTTCCCGTTCGGCGATGATCTCGAGCTGTCCGCTTCCGAAGTCCGTAAACAGCACCGTCTCGTACTCCGTCGCCGCGATGCCGGCGATCGCCTCCTCGTCGAGCTGTTTTTCGAAGACCGTTTCGAACGGAATTTCGGCCCGTTCGAGTGCCTGTGCCGCGATACCCGCGCTCGTGAGCCCGTCGGCGTCGATGTGGGACGCCAGGAGAACGCGATCGGCCGACCGGAGGCGATCGGCACAGGCACTCGCGCGTGCTTCCAGCGCGGCAACGGGAGGATCGACAGCAGCCATTGGACGAGGTTACTGCGCTCTCGAATTTAAACACTCGTCCACGACCGCACGAGCCAGCGCGTCGAACGTCGCCGTTTCGGCGACGACGTCGACGTCGATCCCCGACTCCTCGGCGGTGTTTCGAGTCGGATCGCCGATCGCACCGACGACGGCGTCGGTGAGGCCATCGATAGCCGACCGCCGGATCCCCTGCTCAGCGGCCGCCTCGAGGAAGTGTTCGACCGTGAGGGAGGAGGTAAAACAGACGCCCGCCAGTTCGCCGTCGGCGGCCATTCGCCCCGACTTGCCGGCACCGTCGGGGCGAACGAGCCGATAGAGGATCGTCTCGTGGACGTAGCTGCCCGCCGCTTCGAGGCCGTCCGTGAGGACAGCCGAGCCGTGATCCGACCGAGCGACTTCGACTCGACTGCCGTCGACGGTTCCCCGGAGGTCGGAGACCAGCCCACTAGACGTGTACTCCGCCGGAATCCGGTCGACCTCGTAGCCGGCCGTCTCGAGCGCCCCCGCGGTAGCGGAGCCGATCGCGACGATCTCGCCCGAAGGACTCCAACCGGCGTCCGCCGCGATCTCGACGCCCGTTTTACTGGTCAGAACGGCGAAGTCGCCGTCTTCTCGGGGGAGTTCGCCAGTCGGCTCGACGGCCAACATCGGGTCCGATACCGGCGTCGCTCCGAGACCTCGGAGCGTCTCGGCCGCCCGCTCGGCTCGTTCGTCGTTCGGTCGGAAGAAGGCTACGTGGGGTTCGTCAGTTTCGTACATCGACATATGGTTTATACACCTCGTGGAGCCGCGTTTCGGAGCAGTGCAGCCACGTGTTCTCTCGTGGCCGCAACACCGCCGATAACGGTAATCGCGGGCGGTTCGATCCCCGCCTCGTCGCGGACGTCGACGATCGATTCGAGCGTCCCGAGTACAACCCGCTGATCGGGTCGCGTCGCCCGTTCGACGAGCGCGACGGGCGTCTCCGGGGGCATACCAGCCTCCAGCAGCTCGCCCGTGTAGGCGGGGAGCTTGCCGACACCCATCAGTACGACGAGCGTGCCACCGGTTTTCGCGAGCGCATCCCAGTCGACCGCCGATTCGTCTTTCGTCGGGTCCTCGTGGCCGGTCACGAACGTCACCGATGAGGCGTGATCGCGGTGGGTGACCGGGATTCCCGCGACTCCGGGACCGGCAACGGCGCTCGTGATCCCCGGGACGTACTCGAAGGCGATGCCGTGAGCGGCGAGGTGTTCGGCCTCCTCGCCGCCGCGGCCGAACACGAACGGATCGCCACCCTTCAGCCTGACGACGGTCTTTCCCGCCTCCGCGAGTTCGACGAGACGAGCGTTGGTGTACTCCTGAGAGGTCCGGTCGCCGCCGGCGCGCTTGCCGACGTCTTCGCGCTTTTCGGCGGGGATCGATTCGAGAATCGCCGCCCCGGGGAGCTTGTCGTGGAGAACGACGTCAGCTTCCTCGAGTAGCCGCTTGGCCTTGACGGTCAGAAGCTCCGGATCGCCGGGACCGCTCCCGACGAGGTACACCATCCCGGTCATGCCTCCTCCCGTGCGCGGTCGACGAGTTCGGCGGCCCCCTCGGAGGCGAGATCCTCGGCGAAGGATCGCGCGGCTTCCGGGTGGGTTTCGACCGGGAGATCGCGAGTCCCGCCTACCTCTTCGTCCCCGTCGGCGGAGAGTACCCGGACGGACGTGTGGAGGAACTCCCCTTGAAGAACAGCGTTGACGCCGAGCGGAGCGACGCATCCGCCGCCGAGCGTCGACAGTATCGTCCGCTCGACTGTCGCCTCGATTCGCGATCGGGGATGATCGACGACGTTGTGAATCGTCTCAGCGAGCTCCCCGTCGACGGCCGTCACCGCGAGCGCCCCCTGTCCGGGCGCCGCGACAAACGTCGAATCGAGTCGGTCGTACTCGACGTCACGAAGCAATCCGAGCCGGTCGAGACCCGCCTCCGCGAGGACGATGCCATCGTAGCGCGTCTCGACCGATCGTTCGAGCGCCTGGCGTTCGATCTCCGAGAGGTCGTCGAACCACTCCTGGGCGGTTCGGTCGTACGCCTCCGAATCGCCCTCTTCCTCGACCGTGAGCCGACGCTGGTGTTCCTCCTGAAGCGTCGGTGCGAGCAGCTTCCGGATCCGGGTGTCGACGTTCCCCCGAAGCGGCTCGACCGCGAGGTCGGGCCTGGCAGCGAGGAGCTGTGCCTTCCGACGGAGGCTCGAGGTACCGACCGTCGCCCCCTCTGGAAGTTGCTCGAGGGAAACGCCGTCGGGCGTCACGAGCACGTCACCCGGGGCAGCACGCTCTGGAACGCCGGCGACGACGAGGTCGTCGAGAAACTCCGTCGGCATGTCCTTCATCGAGTGAACGGCTGCGTCGGCGTTGCCCTCCAGAACTGTCTCGTCGAGACTTCGGACGAACGCCCCGATCCGACCGAGGTTTCGGATGAGTTCGTCCTCGAGCTGGTCCCCGCGCGTCTCCACCTCCAGCAGTTCGACCTCCCGGCGACGACTCGACAGCGCGTCGGCAACCTCTCGAGCCTGTCGCAATGCGAGGTCGGACCCCCGCGTTGCCAGGCGTATCGTCTCGGTCATACCCGAACGTGGGCAGGGACAGCCTAAACCCCCTTCGCCTCCGGTTCGTGGGGCGTTCGAGAGCAAAACGATAAACTGTATTTAACGATATAAAATTTGAAAATTGAGGCTCATCGAGCGCTGACGCGATACGATCCGGAGGGCGGGGGCTGTGGACGGGAGAGATCCCAAACTGAAAGAAATGCGGCGAAGTGGCTCAGGCGGACGTTTCGACCTCGACGCGCTCGCGGATGATCGCCTCGAGCTCGTCTGCGTCGTCGATGCGTTCGATCTCCTCGCGTTCGACGAGCGCGGTCCCCTCGACGGCGTCGCGACGCGCTCGGTCGACGACGTAGACCGAACTCGTCCGGGTGACCTGGCCGACCGACGACATGATCCGCGCACGCTTCTCTGCGGTCCGATCGAAGTCCGAATGACCGGTGAGGAGTTTCGGGGAGCTGCGGTGTTCGCTGACGGCTTTGAACGGCGCCCGAGCGGTCGGGTGGACGTCGAATCCGACGCGGGTCAGGATCGCGATCAGCGGCACGTCGTCGGGGTCGGCCTCCGGATCGGCCGGATCGTCGACCCGTTCGCGAACGTCTTCGGCACCGTCGAGAACCTCGACCGGGCTCGCGAGCGGCCGGTCGAATATCTCCTCGAGTTCGGCCGCCACCTCGACGGAGGCGTTCATTCCGTCCTCGTACTTCGAGACCGTCCGTCGGGAGACGCCGAGTTCGGTGGCCAGCTTACCGAGCGACCACTCCCGTTCCGTTCGGGCGTCCTCCAGCAGGTCACCGTCGATGTTGACGTACAGTCCACCGGGGGCGGCGTAGATCAGCGGCGGCACCTCCTCGATGAACAGATCCATCACCGTGTCCGGCGAAAGCGCGGGAACGCCGTGCCGGAAGTAGACGACGCCGGGTTTCAGCTCCTCGTCACGGGTTCGGAGCCCGATCACGACCGGGGTCGCGTCGAGATGCGTGCCGAGTCGGCGCATCTCCGTTCCAGTGCGGCGATCGAACGCGTCGACGTTCGCGAGCACCTTCAACAGTAGCACGTCCTCACCGCGGCGTGCTGCGATATCGAAGCTCTTTGGCCGTATCGCACACCGGTCGCTCACCCGAAATCCCGCATCTTCGAGCATCGCGGTGATGTTTCCGACCAGTGCACTCCGAGACATGAGGGAATGTAAGCGATTCGTTACATAAATGTGTTTTGGCGATTCAGCCGGACGCCATCAGCGGATTCGTCGACGTATCGGTCGGTCGAACTGTCATCGGCGGGGACCGAAACCCGGTTAGGGACCGGGCGACAACCACTCACTGTGACGGTCATCGGGATCGACGACACGGATTCCCGCGAACGCGGGATGTGTACGACGTACGCCGCCGACGCGATCGCGCGTCGACTCGAGAGTACGGTAGCTCGCGTGCTCCTCGTTCGGTGTAATCCCGCCGTCGAGTACAAGACGCGAGGGAACGCGGCGCTGGCGATCCACACCGACGCGCGACCCGCGGACGCCCTCGAGGCGGCCATCGACGTCGTCTCCGAGAGCGCCGAGACCGACGACGACCGAACGAACCCCGGCATCGTCGTCGCGGACCGATCTCCCGACGCGATCCCGGAGCCGGTTGCGGAGTTCGCCCGCGCCGCCGTTCGAGAGCATCTCACGCGTGAGCGGGCCCGCAAGCTGTGTGGCGCCGCCGGGTTCGAGACGCGAACGTGGAAGAACGGGCGCGGCGTCATCGGGGCGCTCGCAGCTGTCGGGGCGTGGCGAGCGTTCGACGAGTGGACGTACGAACAGATCGCCTACAGACGCCCCAGCCGCTGGGGGACCGAACGAACGGTCGAACCGAACTCCGTGTTCCGGGCGGCCGATGCGCAGTATCCCCTCGTCTGGGATACGGTCGATCGCCACAGCGGCGAAGTCGTTTGCGTCCCGCACACTCCCGGCCCGGTACTGTACGGAATCCGTGGCGACGATCCGGATGCCTGCCGCGCCGTCGCCGGACGGATCGACAGCGAACCAGTTCACCGAAGCCGGCTGTTCGTCACGAATCAGGGCACCGACGCGCACCTCAGAGACGGAACGATCGAAGGCACCGAGGACGGACGTGCCTACCGGCTCGACGGAACCGTCGTCGCCGAGCCGGAAAGCCGCCGCGGCGGTCACGTCTTCTTCGAGATCGAAGACGGAGAGGCATCGCTTCGGTGTGCGGCGTTCGAGCCGACGAAGCGGTTCCGGGACCGCGTCCGTTCGCTACGCGTCGGCGATCGCCTCACCGTTTGCGGGGAAGTGACCGACGGGACGGTGAAGCTCGAGAAGTTCGCCGTTCGAGAGCTCGTCGAAGCCGAGCGGGTGACGCCGACGTGTCCGGAGTGTGGGCGATCGATGGAATCCGCTGGACGGGGACAGGGATACCGGTGTCGGGACTGCTCGACGACTGCACCGCGGAAGGAGTCGCAGCCACTCGAGCGCGAACTCGATCGCGGCTGGTACGAGGTACCGCCCAGAGCACGACGCCACATCGCGAAGCCGCTGGTTCGCGGAGGGTTCGACGCCGAAACCCACCCCGAACGGTAGCTCACCCCTTCAGCCCGCTTCCGGTCAGCGCCACCACGACGTCGTCGTCCGACCGGATCGTCCCGCGGTTGCGAGCCGTTCGAAGCGCCGCGGGGGCGACCGCACAGGTCGGTTCCGTGTAGAAGCCGGCCGCGTGAAGTCCGTCGAGTTCCGCTCGGAGTTCGGGTTCGGTGACTGCGATCGCGTCGCCGTCGGTCTCGTCGATCGCAGTGAGGATCCGGTCGAGCTGTACCGGCGTCGATATCTGGATGCCGTCGGCCGCGTCGTTCGGCTCCGGGGACGGCGACGCCGCGTCGACACCGTGGAGCGCCTCGACGATGGGGGCAACGCCGGCGGCCTGCGCACCGACGATACGCGGCATCGAGTCGGTCCAGCCGGCGTCGTACAGCGCTCGGAAGCCGTCGTAGATCCCCAGAAGAAGCGTTCCGTGTCCGACCGGCGTGACGACGGCGTCCGGCACCGACCACCCCCGCTGAACTGCGGTTTCATATGCGAACGTCGCTGTTCCGGCGAAGAACGCGGGGTTCCACGCGTGGCTGGCGTACCACGCGTCGCCGTCACGAACCGCGTCGAGGCACGCGTCCGTGACGTCCTCCCGCGTCCCGTCGACCCGAACTGGATCGGCGCCCGTTCGGCGGATCGCACGGAGCTTCGCGTCCTTGACGTCCGCTGGCACGTAGATCTCCGCGTCGATGCCGGCACGGGCGGCGTAGGTCGCGATCGCCGCCCCGGCGTTCCCGGAGGAGTCCTCGACGACGCGGTCGACACCGAGTTCGACCGCACGCGTGAGTGTCGTCGTCGCACCGCGATCCTTGAACGATCCGGTCGGGAACACGTAGTCGAGTTTGAACGACGCGTCCCACGCGTCGGCCGCCACGAGCGGCGTCATCCCTTCGCCCAACGTGACCCTATCGGCGGGATCGTTCCCCGTCGGGAGAAACGCCTCGAACGACCACAATCCGTCGCGGCTATCGAACGACTCGGGATCCGGTCTCGGGCGGTCGGGACGCGGTGGATCGGCAAACTGAAGCGGTGAGCCACAGCGGCACCGCCAGCGGTCCCCGTAACTGGCGTCGCAGTCGGGACAGCGGAGCTGCATGGTTCGAACGACACGTCCACGAGCCCTGTAGCTACCGGTCCGTTGGACGGAACTCAGTACGTATCGAGGTTCGTCCCGACCGAGCAGACGTATTCGCCGGCGGCAACCTGTGGGAGCCGGCGGTGTCGCCAGAAGAGCCCGTCTGAGTCAGCGGTCACCGTCGCCGAGACGTCGCCGAACGGATCCGTCACCTCGAAGAGCGTCTCGCCGCGGGAGACCGGCTCCGCGAGCTCCTTCCGGAACGAGACGAGGCCACCGGCCGGCGATCCGTACTGATCGAATCCGGAGGCAAGCGTCTGCTCGGCCGGCTCGACCTCGCCGTCGAGGAACCCGTAATGTCGAAGCACGTTGAAGACGCCCTCGACGCCCTTCCGTATCGATTCGTCGTCCCATCCGATCGCGCCGCCGAGTTCGGGATCGATCGTCGGGACTCCCTCGTCGGGAGCGGCGCGAGCCAGCTGTCCGTCCGGCCCTTTCTGGTCGAGAACGTAGCCGCAGTCGAACACCTTCGCCAGCTCGAGACACTCCCGGTGGAGCCGGTGTCGCGATCCGCACCGAACGCGCGTCTCGTCGATCATGCAGGAGGTCGATCCCTGATGCAGATCCAACACGAGATCCGCCCGTCGCGCCGCCTCGAACGTGGCCGCGGCGATCCGCTCGGAGGCGGTTCCGTCGGCGTTTCCGGGGTAGGCCCGATTGAGCTTCGTGTCGTCGATCGGGTTTCGGTGTTCGGCTGTCTGGAAGCCGTAGATGTTGACGATACCGACGATGAGTATCGAACCGGCCAACGACGAGGGATCGAGTTGCGGAACGAGCTGTCGAACGACGCCCAGACCGTTGAGCTCGTCGCCGTCGGAGACGGCCTGAACGTAGAGCGTCTTTCCGTCGTCGGCACCGTTGACGACCGCAACGGGAACCGCGACCTCGGAGCCATCTCGCGCTTCACCGACCGGCAACCTCCCCGTGTCGATCTCGCCGGGGACTGCACTCGCCGTACCGAGGCTGATCATTACTAACCATCCGCGGTCACACCGTCTTTATCCTACTGATACCTGCCGGGATTTCCGTCTGTCCGGATATGAAACTGCTTTACTCTCGCCGCCGCTAGCGGCAGGCGTGTCCCGTGACCGTCCAGAACGCCCCGGCGTCGCCGCGCTTCTCGTCGAGCTGAACGTCCGGCGTCACGTTCGAGTCTCGCTCGCGATCGGGATCGCGGTCGGAGTGGGAATCTTCCTGCTCTTCGCGTATCTCCCCGGTGCAGAGTACCCGCTGTCGTACTGGCTCGCGCTGACGTTCGTCCTCTCGTTCGCCGTGTTCGCGCTCGTTGCGAGCGTCCTCGTGGCCCGAACCGCCTACCGAACGGTTCGGGACCCGACCGCGGATCGTTCCAGGTCGCCGGCGACGCTCGCGATCGTGCTGGGCGTGGCCGGCTGGGCGCTCGTTCCGCTCTTCGCGACGATCGCGTTCGGCCCGCTCTCTGCCGCCGAACGGCTCGGCGTCGCGCTGGTGGTCGCGGGATCGCTCTCGGCGATCGTCTCCGGGATCGGCTGGAGGCTCGTCACCTCGCTGTCGCTGTCGTACGCACCGAATCGGCGACTGGCGGCCGTCGGCGCGCTCGCGTACACGCTCCTCGTCGTCGGCCCGGGAGTCGGCTGTCTCTCGGGCGGTACCTGTTTCGGGACACCCGACGGCCTCACCGCGGCCATCGTCGGATTAGATCCCGCGGCCGTCCCGACGGCGTACGCGGTGGTGGTTCTGGGCGGCGGCGCAGCCGTCGGGGGAGCCCTCGTCGCCGCGGGCGGGGCCCCGCCGCACGGATTCCTCGGCGGGATCGTCGCCGCGATCGTCTCGTTGCCGATCGTCGCCGCGATCACGGCGACCCCCGAGCTGGTCCGTGCCGCCGGCGTCTATCTCCCTGCCGTTCTCGGCACCGCAGGGGCGGCCGGCGGTGCAGTCGTGATTCTCATTCGGGACCGTACCGGCGAGTAGCCGGCGAATTCCGCCGGCTTACACGAACGATAATGCTTTTCCCAACAGGACGGGAAGCGGTAGCATATATGTCCGAGGAGCTCAAAAAAGGGCTGGAGGGAGTCCTAGTCACCGAATCGTCGTTGAGCTACATCGACGGCGACGAGGGGAAGCTCGTCTACCGTGGCTACACGATAGAGGATCTCGCGCGGAACACGAGCTACGAGGAGGTCGTCTACCTGCTGTGGCACGGCGAACTTCCGACCAGAGAGGAACTCGAGTCGTTCAGCGCGTCGATGGCCGAGGAACGGGAGATCGACGACGTGGTCCACGACGTGGTCGCCCAACTCGCCGAAGCGGACGAGGAGCCGATGGCGGCCCTTCGGACGATCGTTTCGGTGCTGTCGGCTCACGACCCCGACGCCGACGCCGATCCGACGGACGAGGGCGCCAACCTCCGGAAGGGACGCCGCATAACCGCGAAGATCCCGACGGCGCTGGCGGCGTTCACGCGGCTCCGCGACGGCGACGACCCCGTCGCTCCTCGAACCGATCTCGATCACGCGACGAACTTCCTCTACATGCTCAACGGCGAGGAGCCCGACGACGTGCTGGCGGAGACGTTCGATCAGGCGCTCGTCCTGCACGCCGACCACGGCATCAACGCCTCGACGTTCTCGGCGATGGTGACGGCGTCGACTCTCGCAGATCTCCACAGTGCCGTCACCTCGGCGGTCGGAACGCTGTCGGGAAGCCTCCACGGCGGCGCCAATCAGGACGTCATGGAGATGCTCCTCGAGGTCGACAGCTCCGATATGGAGCCGCTCGAGTGGGTCAAAGACGCCATCGATGGCGGTCGGCGGATCCCCGGCTTCGGTCACCGGGTGTACAACGTCAAGGATCCGCGCTCGAACATCCTCTCGGAGAAGTCGAAGGCGCTCGGCGAAGCCGGCGACATGAAGTGGTACGACTACTCGGTCGCGATCGAAGAACACCTCACCAGCGAGAAGGGGCTGGCGCCGAACGTCGACTTCTACTCGGCGTCGACGTACTACCAGATGGGGATTCCGATCGACATCTACACGCCGATCTTCGCGATGTCGCGCGCAGGCGGCTGGATCGCACACGTGCTCGAACAGTACGAGGACAACCGACTCATTCGCCCGCGGGCACGTTACGTCGGTGCCGAGGATCGGACCGTCACTCCGATAGACGAACGGTAACGTTACCCACCCGTTCGAACCGTTCCCACGCCGGATCGACAGCGACGCGCATTTGACCTATAAGCTCTCAGAGGGAGTATGGACCTCACCGACCGCCCCCGTCGACTCCGGACGGACGGCGTTCGCCCGCTGGTTTCGGAGACGCGTCTCGACGCGGCGGATCTCATCGCTCCCGTTTTCATCGACGCCACGGCCGACGAGCGGATTCCGATCGACTCGATGCCGGGTCACGAGCGCGTCCCGGTCGCCGAGGCGGCCGAGCGCGTCAGAGAGATCCGCGAGACCGGTGTCGCCGCCGTGATGGTGTTCGGCATCCCCGACGGCAAGGACGCCGAGGGGACTCGCGCGTGGGCCGACGACGGCGTCGTCCAGCGCGCGGTTCGCCGGATCGTCGATCGGACCGACGCCTACGTCATCACCGACGTCTGTCTCTGTGAGTACACCGACCACGGCCACTGCGGACTGTTGGAAGAGCACGCAGAGGAGTCCCCGGAGCTGATGATCCGCAACGACGCGACGCTGGAGCTGCTGGAGCGAACGGCCGTCTCCCACGCCGAGGCCGGGGCGGACATGGTTGCGCCGTCGGGAATGATCGACGGGATGGTGGGTGCGCTCCGCGGTGCGCTCGACGAAGCGGGCTACAGCCGCGTACCGATCATGTCGTACGCGGCGAAGTACCAGTCGTCGTTCTACGGCCCGTTCCGCGACGCCGCCGACGGTGCGCCGGCGTTCGGCGACCGACGCCACTACCAGATGGATCCGTCGAACCGACGGGAGGCGCTCCGGGAGGCTCGGCTGGACGCCGAGGAGGGAGCCGACGTGCTGATGGTGAAGCCGGCGCTTCCGTATCTCGACGTCGTCGCCGATCTCCGCCGGGAGTTCGACTACCCGATCGCGGCGTACAACGTCTCCGGGGAGTACGCGATGCTTCACGCGGCTGCCGAGAAGGGATGGCTCGCCCTCGAGGAGGTCGCCTACGAGTCGCTCGTTTCGATCAAACGCGCGGGCGCTGATCTGATTCTCACGTACTTCGCCGAGGACATCGCCGACCAGCTGTAGCCGCGCGCGGCCGAAAACGCCCGTTTCTCCGCCCGGGGCCGGTGTACGTTCGTCCGGAAATCGATCAAAAAGCAGTGCGAAACCGGACGGAGAACGACCTTATATACATATTATCGTACGTGATATTGTTGGAGTATCCACTTAGGGAGGTTATAAAGAAATTATTTAAACTACAACCTTTATATCGTATCGCTTCAGAGCCGTCTACCGTGATCGCTGATACAAACACGGTAGAAACGAACGGAATGGTGGACGAACATCCATTAACAATGAGTTCTGTAGCGGAAGTGGTCGTATGCTAGACGTCGCCCTCCAGCTCGAAGGGGCAGAGGCTGTCGCGACCGCCATCAACTACTCGTGGATCCTCACGGTGACGTTCCTGATCTTCTTCATGCACGCGGGCTTCGCGATGCTGGAGGCGGGACAGGTGCGTTCGAAGAACGTCGCAAACCAGCTGACGAAGAACATGCTCACGTGGAGCGTCGGCGTGGTGGTGTTCTTCCTGATCGGGATGGGCTTTGCGAACCTCGTCGGAATCGTGACCGGCGGTGGATCGACGGACGGCTGGACGCTGTCGATGTTCGGCGCCGGCGCCGAGACGACACTCGGGTGGGCCGATTGGCTCTACAGCGCCGTCTTCGCGATGACGATGGCCACCATCGTCTCCGGTGCGGTCGCCGGCCGCGCGAAGCTCCGCGCGTACGTCGGATACACGTTCCTGGTTGCCGCGGTCATCTACCCGGTCGTCTCCGGACTCTACTGGTACGGCGGCTTCCTCGGTGACCTCGGCTTCCACGACTTCGCGGGCGGCATGATCGTTCACGGCGTCGGCGGTATCGCCGGTCTCGTGGCCGCCTACATGCTCGGCTCCCGGATCGGTCGGTTCGACGACGACGGCTCCGTCAACGTCATGCCCGGCCACTCGATGACGTTCGCGGTACTCGGCACGCTGATGCTCTGTTTCGGCTGGTACGGCTTCAACGTCGGAACGGCCGCGACGGCGATCACGGCCGACGGCGGAACGCTCCTGTTGGGCGGTGACGGCTCCAGCTGGATCGCCGGTCGCGTCGCGATGACGACGACCCTCGGCATGGCGATGGGCGCTATCGGGGCCGGGGCCGTCGCACTCGCTCGCACGGGCAAGGTGGACACGCTCTACGTCGCAAACGGAATGCTCGCCGGCCTCGTCGGCGTCACGGGCACCGCGGACGTGCTCACCCCGATGGGTGGCATCATGCTCGGTCTCATCGCCGGTGCACAGCTCCCGATCGTCTTCGAGTTCGTCGAAAAGCGGCTCAAGATCGACGACGTCTGTGCGGTCTTCCCCGTCCACGGTAGCGCTGGAGCGCTCGGTATCGTCCTCTTCCCGCTGTGGTCGACCGGCGGGACACCGATCGGTGCGGGCGTCGTCCCTGGCGGTATCCTCTCGATCGAGTCGTCGATGTTCGCACCGCAGATCATCGGGACGGTCGTCATCGCCGTCTGGACGATCGTCGCGACCGCCGCGGTCTGGGGCGCGTTCAAGGCCGTCGGACAGGCCCGCGTCACGCCGAACCACGAGCGCGAAGGGCTCGATCTCTCCGAACACGGCACCGACACCTACCCCGAGTTCGGGAGCACCGGTGGCCCCGCGGCAACCGACGGCGGCTTCGTCGAGTCCGAGGGGATCGTTCGCCCCGACGGCGGCGTCGTCAACGACGGAGCGATCAAGATGGTGACGGCGTTCATTCGGCCGGACAAGCTCTCGGACGTGAAGAAGGGTCTCGCCGAGGTCGGCGCACCGTCGTTGACCGTCACGAACGTCTCCGGCCGCGGCAACCAGCCCGCCAAGAAGGGACAGTGGCGCGGCGAGGAGTTCACGGTCGATCTCCACCAGAAGGTGAAAGTCGAGTGCGTCGTCGCGGACATCCCCGCGGCCGACGTCGCCGAGGCGATCCGCGACGCGGGAAAAACCGGCGAACCCGGCGACGGAAAGGTGTTCATCCTCCCCGTCGAGAACGCCTACCAGATCCGGACCGGGGAGGTCGGCCCCGACGCAGTCTGACACAATGGATCGACTCGACAAAGAGCTCGTCACCGCGCTGTTTCGGCAGCCACGGGCCGAGCTGATCGACGTCGCCGCCGAGACGGAGATGGTGGCGGTACAGAAGCGCCTGTCGGCGCTACAGACGGACGGAACGGTCGCCGGCTACACCGCCAAGGTGGATTACGAGCGGCTCGGATACCGAACGGTGATCGTCCGACTGGCGGTCGATCTCGGATCGATCGACGACGTGACCGACCGGCTCCGCGAGCAGCCGGCGTTCGTCACGGTGTATCAGATCAGCGGACCGTTCACCGTCTTCGCGGTCGGCAGGTTCGAAAGCGAGGCAGAGATCGCCACCTGCCTCCACGAACTGCACGCCGATCCCGACGTTCGTACCGTCGACACGAGTGCCGTTCGGCGGATTCACGCGGAGAACGATTCGCCGCTGAACGGCGAGAACTGACACCGATCGTGTTTATGTTACTTCGCTCGAGCGGAGCGACGCCGTTACGACGACTCCTTCGACGAACCGACAGCGACGAGACGCTCGAAGGAGCGTTTCGCTGGAGGAACTTCGATTCACGTAGAGTGCGGGCCCGGACCAGGGGCCCGACGGAGGAACAGTTCGCCAGCCGAACCATTCGTGCTGAGCAGTACCACACCGGAGACCGGTTGTCTCACGGCATTCCCCTGTATGAATCCACATATATTCCCGATTTTGGTTCGCGCAATACCTAGTAGGGTAGATTGTTCGAATCTATATATCCAGTTATCCGTCGAATCGTTCGAAGAGATCCAATTAGATTGTCGATCCGCGACGGTAACGCCTTTCGGTCCGGCGGGCGAACGATAGGTCATGAACCACGAGCGTTCACGGGCGCTGTACGGGCGAGCGCTCTCTGTGCTTCCCGGCGGCGTCAACTCCGCGGTACGCGCCGCGCCGCAACCGTATCCGCTGTTCGTGGAGCGCGGCGACGGAGGCCACGTCATCGACGCCGACGGAAACCGGTACGTCGACTGGGTGATGGGGCTCGGGCCGCTGCTGCTCGGTCACGACACCCCCGAACCCGTGCAGTCGGCGATCCAATCGCGGGCCGCCGAGGGACCGATGTACGGGATGCCGACCGAACTGGAGATCGAACACGCCGAGTTCGTCTGCCGACACGTCCCCTCCGTCGAGATGCTCCGGTTCGTCAACTCCGGGACCGAGGCGACGGTGTCGGCCGTTCGGTTGGCACGCGCAGTCACTGGACGAAACAAGATCGTCGTCATGCAGGGTGGCTACCACGGGGCTCAGGAGTCGACGCTCGTCGAGGGGACGGCCGACGATCCCGCCCCGTCGAGCGCCGGCATTCCGCGCTCGTTTGCCGAGGAGACGATCCCGATCCCGTTCAACGACGTCGAGGCGGCCCGGGACGCGTTTCGAAACCACGGCGACGACATCGCGGGCGTCCTCGTCGAACCGGTTCAGGCGAACATGGGGATCGTCTATCCGCAGGACGGCTACCACGACTCGCTCCGGGAGCTGTGCGACGAATACGGCTCGCTCCTGCTCTTCGACGAGGTCATCACCGGCTTCCGGGTCGGCGGACTCCACTGCGCCCAGGGGAAGTTCGACGTCGATCCCGACGTGACGACGTTCGGAAAGATCGTCGGCGGCGGCTATCCCGTCGGGGCGATCGGCGGCAAGACCGAGTACATCGAGGAGTTCACGCCGACCGGCGACGTCTTCCAGGCCGGAACGTTCTCCGGACATCCGGTGACGATGGCCGCCGGCCTGGAGACGCTGAAGTTCTGCGCCGAACACGACGTCTACGACCACGTCGACTCGATCGGGACGCAGCTCCGGGAGGGACTGTCGGAGCTGCTCGAGGACCACGCCCCCGAGTACACGGTCGTCGGAACGGACTCGCTGTTCAAGGTGGTGTTCACCCGGACGGAGACGGATCCGCAGGACTGTGCGAACGGCTGCCGACAGGATCCCACCTGTAGCCGGTTCGGCGCCTGTCCGAAGCGGGGAACCGACACCGCTGACGCCGAAACCGAGCGGTACGCGCGGCTCTTCCGTCCGGCGATGATCGAGGAGGGCGTCCTCGTCTCACAGAACCAGTTCGAGGCGAACTTCGTCTCCTACGGACACACCGAATCGGACGTCGAGGAAACGCTCGAAGCCTACAAACACGCCCTGTGAGCGACGATCGGTGGGTAGGCTGGCTAGAGCGATTGCTCTTTTTTCTGCCGGTCGTCGTCGGAGCGGGGGTGATCGGCGTGCTCCAGCGAGCGCCGCAGCCGCGGCTCAGCGGCGCCGCGTTCGCCGTCGCGGGCGTCGGCACGCTGGCGATCCGGTTCGGCGTTCCGATCGCGATCTGGCTCGACGCCCGCCGGATCGAACGTAGTGGACAGCCGTGGAAGCCGAACCGGTGGCTCTACAGCGGTGCAGCGCTGTTGATCTCGTCGCCACTCGTCGCACTCGTCTATCTCTACCGTCGCCACCGACGCGTTCCGTACCACCGACCCGATCCGCGGTGGGGGTATCTGGTCGGGGGATCCCTCGCAGTGGGCGTGCTCGCCATCGCCTCCGGCGTCGTCGCCGTCGCCGTTGCGGTGACCGTCGGCGAGTCGGCCGTTCCGCTCGTCCTCACGTTGACCGCAGTACTGGCAGCGATCGTCGCCGGCGTCTTCCCCGCAGCGATGTACTACGACGCGGCCTACGTCTCCGCTCGCTCGCGAGCGTGGCGACCGAACCCGGCGCTGTACCTCGGACTCGCACTCGTCGGGCTCTTCGTCGGCCTCCTGCAGCCGCTCGTGGCCGGGTACTACCTGCTCCGCAGAAGGCGAGAACTCGACGGTCAGGCCGCGTCGCCGTAAGTCTCCTCGAGATACGCGACGATGTCGTCGGATTCGGGCATCCCCTCGACGCCGTGGTCGCGGTCGACTAAAACTGGAACGCCGGTCTGACCGCTTATCTCCTCCACCTCGGTTCGGTCGCCGCGGGCGCGCGGAACCTCGTGAGATTCGTATTCGAGGCCGAGTTCGTCGAGCGCGTCGACGACCTTCGCACAGAACGGACAGCCGGGCAGTTCGTAGAGTTCGATGTTCGCCATCGCCGTCGTGTACGCTTGCGTGAATAAAAACGTCGGCGGTCGTGTGCGCCGACCACGCCAGATCAGATCAGATCAAAACTGGATGGTGCCGGCCTCGACCGCGAAGTAGACGGCGAAGTAGACGACGAACAGAACCGCGAGCACCCACTGGCCGAGCGAGACGTCGTCGCGCTCGCCCATGGCGGCCTTCACGAGCGGGTAGCTCATGATACCCGCAGCCAGCCCGTTGGCGATCGAGGCGGTCAGCGGCATGATGGTGATCGTCAATCCGCCGGCGATCGCCCACGCGGGATCCTGCCAGTCGATGTCGGCAACGCCCTGCAGCATGATGATCCCGACGACGACAAGTGCGATGTACGTCGCGTAGGTGGGAATCGCCGAGACGATCGGGACGAACAGCAGCGACACCAAAAAGAGGAGCCCGACGACGAGGGCGGTGAAGCCGGTTCGACCGCCCTCCTCGATGCCGGTCGACGATTCGATGTAGGTCGTCACCGTGGAGGTACCCATCATCGCACCGACGGTGGTACCGACTGCGTCGGCCATCAGTGGCTTGTCCATCTCCGGAAGATCCCCGTGTTCGTCGAGGAAGCCGCCGATCTGGGAGACGCCGATGAGCGTTCCGGCGGTGTCGAAGAAGTCGACGAAGAAGAACGTGAAGACGACGAGCGCGAACGTCAGCGGATCCTCGAGGATGAGACCGAGTCCCTCGATGAAGCCGAACACCAGCGGCGTGAAGTCGTACTGGACGCCGAACAGCAGTGCACCGACGCCGCCGTCGGCGACCTCGTCGACGGCACCGGGCTCCAGAACGCCACGGTTTACGACGCCGGCGAGCGTCAGGGCGTAGCCGGCGACCGCGGTCGAGAGGATCCCGACGATGATCGATCCAGTGACGCCGCGAGCGTACAGCAAGAGCGTGAAGACGAGCCCGAGAAGCGACAGTGCAGCCACGGGGCTCTGGAGGACGTTACCCAGCGTGACCAGCGTCGCGTCGTAGGCGACGACGACCTGCATCTCCTGGAGACCCAGAAAGAGCAGGAACACGCCGATACCGGCGCCGACCGCGAACTTCACGGGCTCGGGGAACAGTCGAATGACGTACTCCCGTGCGCCGACTGCCGTGAGCGCGATGAAGACGATCCCTTCGACGAACACCGCGGCGAGGGCGACCTGCCACGGAACGCCGAGGATCAACACGACGGTGAAGGTGAAGAAGGCGTTGAGTCCCATCCCCGGAGCCAGTCCGAACGGCCGCTTGGCGTAGAACGCCATCACCCCGATCGCGACGATGGAGGCCAGAATCGTGACGACCGTGAGCATCTCGAGAACCTGCCCGTAGCTGTACACCTCCCCGGCGATCGTCGTTTCCTGGATCGGTGCTCCGTCCTCGTTGAACCCGCCGACGATGGCGGGACCGAGGATGTTCGGATTGACGACGATGATGTACGCCATCGCGAGGAACGTCGTCGCCCCCGCGATCGTTTCCGTCCGTACGTCGGTATCGTGCTCGTCGAAGTCGAAATACCCCGTGAGCGAATCAAGCACACCCATTGGTTCGTTCGGCATACCGATGGATACCTACTTAAGAGTTATCGTCTGTCCTATAAAAAAGATATACAAGATACTGTATATGTCACTCGCGATGGATCAGCGCGTCGACCGGGGCCGCGGCGCGCTCGCTGGCGCGAGTGATCCCCTCTTCACCGACCGCGATGAGCGCAAAAACTCCGACGACCTCGGCGTCGGCCGCCGCCGCGATGTCCAACAGGAGTTCCTGCGTCTCTCCCGACCGGATCAGGTCGTCGACGACGAGCACAGAATCGCCGGGACTGATCGCGTTCGCCGGCAGGTAGTAATCGATCTCTATCCCGGAGGAGAGCCGCTGTCGGGCCTCGATGAACTCCTCGACGGCGGTTTCACGGGACTTCTTCGCGTACGCACAGCGGGCGCCGAACTGTCGCGCCATCGCGGCGCCGAGCGTGATGCCGTCGGTGGCCGCGGTGAGGACGACATCCGGAGGTTCGATACCGAGCGATTCGACAGCGACGGGCGGCACGAGGGACAGGAGCGCCTGATCGAAGACGACCCTGGTGTTGTCGACGTATCCCTCCTCGTCGACGGCGATTCGGGCAGTGATCTCCTCGGCGAGCAGTGTCGCGCCGACTCCCTCGATGACGTCGCGCGCTCGCGCTTCGCTGGGGAGAACGTGACCGTTGACGTACCGGTTGAGATCGCCCGCGGGGAGCCCAGTCTCCTCGGCGAGTTCGTCGTACGTTCGGGTCTCCTTCAGCGTCCGGAGCACGTCTACGGCACGCAGCTGAAGGGCAGCCTTCTCCGCGCGATTCATAGCCTAACAGATCATCCGCAAATGTATGAATACTTCGGTGCCTTTCCATCGGAAAATACTCACGAGAGTGGATTACCGATCGGCGAGCAGCTCCGACGCCGTCAGCAGTGCCTCGAGTTCGATACCGTGCTCGGCGAGGTTCTCTCGTGCGCCCTCCTCGCGGTCGACGACGACGAGAACGCGGTCGACGACTGCTCCGGCGTCGCGCAGCGCCTCCACCGCGTCGATCGCGCTCTGGCCGGTGGTTGCGATGTCCTCGAGGACGACGATCTCCTCGCCGTCGTCGAGGTCGCCCTCGATCTGGTTTCCGGTGCCGTACTCCTTGGCCTTCTTGCGGACGATGACGTAGGGGTTGCCCGTTTCGACCGACGTCGCGGCGACGAGCGGAACGGCGCCCAGCGCGACGCCGGCGAGTTTCATACCGCCGACCCGCTCGGCGAAGGCCTTCGAGATGAGCTTCAGACAGTTCGGATCCGTCTCGAAGACGTACTTGTCGACGTAATACTCCGAAATCCCGCCGTGGGAGAGTTCGAACTCTCCGAACTTGACGGCCTCGGCGTCCCGCAGCGCCGCGATGAGTTCCGTGTCGGCCATTACACCGCATCTGGAGGCGGCGCTTCAAAAACGACCCGAATCCTGCGCGAGCGACCTCAGTGTTTGAACGCGCGCTGGCCCGTGAACGCCATCGCCATGTCGTGGTCGTCTGCGGCCGCGACGACGTCGTCGTCGTTGACCGACCCGCCCGGCTGGACGACGGCTTCGATTCCGGCCTCCGCGGCGGCCTCGATCCCGTCCGGGAACGGGAAGAAAGCGTCCGACGCCATCACGGCGCCCTCGGCGTCTTTCCCCTCGGCGTGCTCGTCAGCCTTCATCGCCGCGAGCCGAACCGCGTCGACGCGTGAGACCTGTCCCATGCCGACGCCGACCGTCTCGGTCCCCTTCGCGAAGAGGATCGCGTTCGACTTGACGTGCTTTATCGTCCGCCAGGCGAACGCCATCGTCTCCAACTGGGCGTCGGTCGGCTCCCGCTCGGTGACGACTTCCAGTTCCTCGGGGGCCAGCGACTGGAGATCCCGCTGTTGGACGAGTCGCCCGCCGACGAGATCCGCCTCGGTGAGTAGCTCGGTCGGTTCGCCCAACTCGCCGACGTCGAGCACGCGGAGGTTCTCCTTCTCGGAGAGGACCTCGAGCGCCGAATCGGTGTAGCCCGGGGCCACGACGACTTCCTTGAAGGAGTCGGTGATCGCCGACGCCGTTTCGGCGTCGCACTCCCGATTGAGTGCGACGATCCCGCCGAATGCGCTCATCGGATCCGTCGATAGCGCAGCCTCGTAGGCCTCGAGGAGCGATCCCGCCGTCGCACAGCCGGCGGGGTTCGTGTGCTTTATCACCGCCGCGGCGGGTTCGTCGAACTCCGTTATGAGGCGTAGGGCGCCGTCTGCGTCGTTGTAGTTGTTGTACGACAGCGCCTTCGCCCCCTCGTTGAGCTGGTCGGCACCGACGACACTCGCTTCCTCGCAGGTGCCGTCGACGTACACCGCAGCGTCCTGGTGTGGGTTCTCGCCGTATCTGAGCTCTCGCCCGCGGTCCTCACCGACGAGTCGCCGCGCGGGGAACCGACCCCCGTCGTCACCGTCGACGGTGACGCGGCCGTCGGCGACAGTCACGGCGCCCTCGGTGAACCACCGTATCGCCCGCGGATAGGCCACGAACTCCGCCTCCTGGAGGACGCGCCGCTTGAGCGCATCCGCGTCGTCGCCCTCGTAAACGGGGACGGGCTCCTGAGTGACGATCGGTCCGCCGTCGACCGTCTCGTCGACGACGTGGACCGTACAACCGGTCACCCGGACGCCGGAGTCGAGAACCTGTTCGTGAGCGTCCGTCCCCGGAAACGACGGCAGCAACGACGGGTGGACGTTGAGCGTCGTCGGCGCCGCATCGAGGAACGTTTCGGTGAGGATCCGCATGTAGCCGTCGAGACAGACGAGATCGATCTCGTACCCCGAGAGTCGGTCGAGGATCCTCCGCTCGTGATCCTCCCGGGATTCGTCCTCGCGTCGTTCGACGACTTCCGTCGGGATGCCACGCTCGGCTGCAGCTTCGAGTATCGGTGCCCCGTCGCGGTTCGTCACGACGACGGCGAGTTCGGCGCCGCCGGGAGACGTGTCTGCGATGTGTCGTAGATTCCGCCCGCGATTCGAGGCCATACCGGCGAGTCGCATACGCGATAGGCTCGTCGCCGAACGCAAAGTAGTTGCGATTGCACCGATGGAGATACGCAGATATCTGCATACTATTGTCGGATAATTCGGACATCGTCCGATCTCATATCCATAATCGTGTTTACTTCCGGCCACGGGTCGAACCGCTTAGGTGCCCGCCCGTGTTTGTGCGGCGTGTGAAGGAGTTCGGGTTCGAGTTGCGCGTCTGTGCGTGGGCAGAACGAGCCTGGGACGGTGGCGAGATTCCGCTCGTCGCCCGTCAGCTCGGGACGAAGCGAAGGCGGTGGGACACCGTCGTCTGTGAGACGACTCACGAGGGGCTCGACCGCCGGGCACCGTTCGGCGAGGAGCGGCTCGATTCGGATCTGCTGTTCGTGGCACGCAACGCCCCGTCGTCGTGGGCCTACTACCGCGAGGCGCTACCCGACCCCGGCTACCCGTGGCGGTACGTCCGTGACGCGATCCACCGCGCCGCGGACCGAGGCTTCCTCGAAACTCGCAAGCGAAGCGGTCGAATCGAACTCCGACGGCGCTACCGCTATCCGGAGTGGTTCGACCGACTCGTCGCCATCGAGAACAAACCGGATCTCGACGCCGCGGCGGCGCGAGCGCTCGCCGATCAGCTCCGCCACGACGTCGCCCTGGGACTGGCCGACGAGGTGTGGGTCGCGACCGAATCGACCGGCGACAGCGTGGAACCGGCGCTTCTGGAGGCGATCCCCGTCGAAGTCGGTATCCTCGCCGTCTCCGAGGAGTTCGACGTCGACGTCGTCTGGAACCCGCGAACGCTGCCGTCGACGTCGTGGGGAACGCGAATCCTCGAGTTGCCCGACGACGACCGATCGGCCGCCCGATTCGAGTACGCCGACGCGAAGTGGAAACGGCGCAAGCGGCTCGAGATCGCCGAGCGAGCCTACGAGCGCGGCTGGCGGAGCTACGCCGAGACGATGCGACCCGACTGTCGGCAGTTCGAGCTACGGGATCCGGAGGGGCCGTTTCCGTACTGTGCCGAGAAGGGTCGACCACAGACGGCTGCAGAATGCTCCGGACGCTGTCCGGCGTTCGAACCCGAACCGCCGAGTTGGCGACAGCACGGATGGCCGATCGAGGGGGGACCAGGGAGCGCGGCGAAGCGACTACTCGAAGCGAAACGGAACCGACGGCGGTGAGTCACGCCTCGTCGAGCGACTCGACCGAGAATTCCTCGCGATCGACGGCCAACCGGAACGTCGGCACTGTCTTCTGGACGATCTCGACGAGCCCCTTGTCCTTGAGGCTCCGGAGCGCCGACCGCACCGCGTCGGGATCGGCGTCGAACCCGTCGTCGCGGAGATCGTGGAGCACCGACACGACGCTCTGGGGCTCCTCGTCAGGGCCGGCGAGGACGGCGAGGATCTGTGCCTGCAGTTCGGGGACCCGGACGACGTCCTCCTCGTCGGCCATTCCCACCAGTTCGGCGGCCTCCGGGGTCGCCCGGATGCGGCTGTTCTCGTCCCGATAGTAGTACTCCTTCAGTTCGGATTCGAGGTACTGGTGGACCTCGCTGCCGTTTTCGAGCCCCCACCGCTCGCCGAGTTCGCTGTTCTTCGTTGGCTGGAGCGCCACGACGTCGACCAGCCGCGACTTCGCCTCCTCCGAGAGGGTCATGCGCCACCGTAGGAGCCGCGGGCTACTAAAAGAAGCCGGAGTCACGTTCAGTTCGCGAACAGACGCCTCCAGCCGTCGAACGTCGCCGTCTCGAGCGTCTCCTCGACCTGTGTGACGACGAGGACGAGAGCGGCGACGGCGAGCACCGCGCCGAACGCGAAGGGGACGACGAAGCCGTAGCCGAAGAGTACGCCGGCCGCAAGTGGCCCGATCGCCGTTCCGAAGCCGAACGCCATCGTCAACACAGACAGCGTCGTTCCGGAGTGACCTTCGCCGGCGATGTCGCCAGCGGCTGCGAGCGCCGGAGCGAACACCATCGCCACGGAGACGCCGTGAACGAAACGGGCGAAGAGCATCGTCAGCGTGGAGGTGACGAGCCCCTGTGCGAGCACCGCCGGCACGAGCAGGACGAGCCCACTGACGATGAACGGCTTGCGGCCGATGCGGTCGGCCGCGCGACCGATCGGCATCTGGAGGGCGACGTTAGCGACGACGACGGCGGCGAACTGCAGCCCGAACATCGTCGAGGTCTGTCCGAGCCGGTCGTTGATCGGCTCCTGTAAGGTCGCAAACAGTGCGATCGAGATCGCCATGAACAGCGTCGCGACGCCGAGAACGAAGACGGGATCGAGCAGTCGGTCGTCGCCGACGACGGCGATCGAAAGCTCTTCCCCGGCGTCGGCCTCCGTCACGTCGGGATCCGAGATGAGCACGGAGACGAGGAGGAAACTGACCGCGGCACCGACGACGGCCACGCCGAAGGCGGCGTTGAAACCGCTCAGGACGATCCCGGCGAACTCGTACGGACCCGCGGTGACGACGAAGCCGGCGACGACCGGTCCGAACCCGAAACCGATCAGCCGGAACGTGTTGAAGACGCCGAAGTTCCCGCCGCGCTCGGCGTCGCTCCGCGCGAGATCGTTCACCAGCGCGATCGTCGTCGGGATGACGAACGCGCCGCCGAGCCCCTGTAGCGCACGGACGACGAGAAGCGCCTCGTAGCTGTCGACGAGCGCGTAGGCGAGACTCGTCGCCGCCAGCACCGCGAGCCCGAAGAGGATCAGCGCCTTCCGCATACCGGTTCTGTCCGAGAGCCGGCCGGTGAACGGCTGTGCGAAGCTGTTGAGAAAACCGAAGAGCGACAGCGCGACACCGATCAGCAGTTCGACGGTGATCGGGACGCCGAAAATGGCTGCGCTCTCGTGCCCGGGGAGCGTCAACTCGCCGCTGGCGATGTACAGCGGCAGTACGATGATGAGAAACGAGTTGGCGATGGAGTCGGCCATGCGCGCGACCGCGAGCACGATCACGCGCCGGTCGACACCGAGCATTCACCGGGGAGACGGTCGGCGACGGCATGATCCTTCCGACGTCGGCGACGGAGTTTTCCGTTCAGCGGTAGAAGCGTTACCATGGCACGTACGATCAAACTCAGCCGCATCGACAGCGCACTCCGAACTCTCTCGTACCCGACCACGCGCTCGACGGCGGCCGCGGAGCTCGACGACGTAACGCTGCTGCTGGCCGACGGGGAGGCGGAGCTGCGCGACGTGATCGAGAACGTCGAGAGCGAGGAGTTCGGCTCCGTCGGCGAGCTCCGGGACAGCATCTACGAGCAGCTCCCGGTGGAGGCGATCGGCGAACCGAACCAGTCCGAGGGAGACGCGTGAACCCCGTCGCTTAAATATCGAGACGGCCGTCTCACAGGTATGGAGTTTTGCGACGAGTGTGGCTCGATGATGCACGGTGACGGCGAGCTGTGGGTCTGTCAGTCCTGTGGCGCCGAGCAGCCGAAGGATCCCGACGGGAACTACGTCGTCACCGACGCCCAGGAGGAAAGCGAGATCATCGACACCTCCGACGCCGAGGACCGCGGATTACCGACCACGACCGCGCAGTGTCCGGAGTGCGACAACGACCGGGCATACTGGTACATGCAGCAGATCCGCGCCGCCGACGAGTCCGAGACCCGCTTTTTCGTTTGCACCGAGTGTGAGCACAAGTGGCGCGAAGACGACCACTGAAGCCGACGGTAACACAGACGTCCGAGCCGCGAGAAACGACCGGTTCCCATGGCGCCTGAATCGCCACCAGTTCCGTCCGAGCAACTCGCCGCCGCCGGATGGCGGCGGATCGACCACCGTTCGGAGAGTCTCTTTCGTCTCCCTGGACTGAACGTTTTCGGGGAAACCTGGATCTACGAGGACGCCACCCTTCGGCGGAGGATCGCCGCCGAGGGAGGCCCGGATCGGCTGTGGCGGTTCTTCTTCGCGACGGAGCTTCGGTTCGAACCGTCGCTCGGCCCCGGCGGAGCGGCGATGGTTCGACCGATCGTCGTGCGTGGCGCCCGCGAATCGTTCGCCGACGAACTTCGAGAGCGAGGGATCGACGACGTCGAGCGTACGGAAACCGGTACCCTTCGGACGGAGGGCGGCCACCGGGCACGAACCGCCGGTTACCGAGGCCGACTGCGAGTGGACGAAGTCGAACTCCCCATCGCGGGGTGGGTCGCAGTCTGGAACGACGGATCGTTCCGCGTCGCAGGCGGAGCCTATCCGGAGTCGGGAATCGAACGCTGGATCGGCACCGACCGCGAGTTCCGAACGGAGCTGTTTTCGCTCATTCGAGCGACGGGGTGAACCGGGCGAACGTGAGATAGCCGGTGTGTCCGACCCCGGCCGTCGAGGGACGGGAGCCCCGTGCGTCGAAGTCCATCTCCCGCTGGATCGTCTCGAGCGTGTCGATTCCAGAGAGTTCGGCCGCCCTGGCCGCCGTTACGCAGTCGCGTGCGGATTCGACGAACGGCGTGTACGCCGCGACGAAGCCGCCCGACGCGAGAAGGTCGGGGGATCGCTCGATAACCGCCGCCGCATCGCCGGTGTCGAGCGTCAGGAGGTCGAACGGCCCTTCGACCGACGACAGCTCCGCGAGGAGATCCCCCGTCCGCACGTCCACTCGGTCGGAAACCCCGGCAACGGCCATGTTCTCCCGAGCGACGTCCGCGAACTCCGGATCCCGCTCGTACGTCGTCACCTCGACGCCGAGCCGTCCGAGGTAGGCGGCCAACACGCCGGTACCGGTACCGGCGTCGAGCACTCGATCCCCCGACGCGACGCCCGTGTGTCCGATCACGAGACCGATATCCCGTGGCATCATCGGCGCGCCGGTTCGTTCGAGCTGTTCGAAGAGGTCGGGACCGCGGAGCCGTCGCACCTCGAAGGCCTCCCCGAGATGCGTCTCGACGACCTCACCCGGCTCGACGTCGTCGGGTAACTCGAGGATTCCGAGATCCGTTTCGAGCGTCTCGCCGGGCTCCAGCAGGAACTCGCGACCGCCGCGGACGACGAGGACGCGGCGGTTCACTCCAGCTTCTCGACGGCCGCGGCGAGATCGCCGTCGGCCTCCTCCAGCGCGGCGCGAGCGTCCTCCTCGGACACGCCCGTTCGAGCCGCCACGATCTCGACGTCGTCGGCGGGGATCTCGCTGCCGGAGGCGCTCTCACTCTCCGAGGAGCCCTCCCCGAGCGGTCGGCTCTCGGGGGAACCGACGATCTGGTAGGTCTGTTGGCCCTGTGCGTCCATCCGCTGGACTTCGGCATCGGTGAACACGAGTTCCTCCTCGTCGGTCCGTATGATGACCTCTTCGGCGTCTATTTCGACGAGGTCGATCCCCATCTGACTCATCATCTGCTTCATCTTTCGCGGGTTCAGCCCGCCGCCTCCTCCGAACATACGTGGACCGAGGGGTTCGCGGGGCAAAAAGCCTGATGTTAGTCGTCGGCGCCGTCCCGAACCTTCACGGCCATTCCGGTGTCGAACGCCGCCATCGCATCGGCACTCAGCTCCGCACGACCGACAGCGAGGAGCGCCCCATCTCGGTGTTCGACGAGGAGTTCGTCGCCCGGACGGACCGACGGATCCACCGAACGGACGAACTTCGCGAAGACGTTCCGGCCGTCGCGGACGAACGGCTCGCTGTCGTCACCGACGACGACGCGGTACGCAGGGGGAGACAGTTCCGCCTGTAACCGCCGACCGCCGGCGATACCGAGCGTGAAGCGGCCGTCGGTCCCGTAGGAGACGAGCCGTTCCCCGTCCGCGAGTAGCTGCTGGGGACGCCCGGAGCTGGTTCGGTGGATCGTTACCTCACCCGCGAAGAGAGCGTCGCCGGCTCCGGCACCGAACTGGTAGTCGGCGACCGTCTTCAGATCGGCGAGATCGCGACTCATACCGCGTTTCGTCGCTCGAAAGCGATACGCCTTGCGACGTGGCCTCCACACTTAACAGTCCGCGGGCCGTCGGTCGCGGCATGAACGTGCTCGAAACGATCGGACGCGGCGTCGTCGTGCTCGTCGTGGGCGCGATACTCGTCGCCATCGGATGGATATTCTTCTTCGAGATACCGGCTGACGGGGCGGAGCTCGCCGGCGTCGTGCTCGTCGTGTTGACCGGCGTCGTCGGGCTCCGGCTCGGTGGGAACGTCGCCGGCTCGCTGTTTCCCAGCTACAACGTCGCCGAAGTCACCGTCCAGGGTCCGATTACGAGGGACGGTGGGTCGGGCTTCCCGCCACGACCCGGAACGCCGGGAGCGGACGAGATCGTCGACCTCATAGACCGAGCCGACGCCGACGACAACGCCGAGGCGCTTTTGTTGCAGCTAAACACGCCCGGCGGAGCAGTCGTCCCGAGCGACGACATCCGGCTCGCAGCCGAGCGGTTCGACGGCCCGGTGATCGCGTACGCCACGGACGTCTGTGCGAGCGGCGGCTACTGGATCGCCAGCGGCTGCGACGAGCTGTGGGCACGTGAAGGGAGCATCGTCGGCTCCATCGGCGTTCGCGGCTCACGTCTCACCGGCGCGGAGCTCCTCGAAAATCTCGGCGTGGAGTACGAGCAGTTAACCGCCGGCGAGTACAAGGAGGCCGGCGTTCCGCTGAAGGATCTCGAGGAGGACGAACGGCAGTATCTACAGGGGATCGTCGACGACTACTACGATCAGTTCGTCGAGACGGTCGCGGACAGTCGCGACGTCGATCCCGAGGCGATCCGGGAGACCGAGGCTCGCGTCTACCTCGGCAGCGAAGCGTACGAGCGAGGGCTCGTCGACGAACTCGGCACGCGCCAGGACGTCGAATCGCATCTCGAAGAGCAGCTCGGAACGGAAGTGTCGGTCACGGAACTCGAACCGTCGCTCGGGGTCGCCGAGCGACTCCGTGGCGGTGCCGAGCGGGTGGCGTACGCCGGCGGCGCCGGGATCGCGAGTCGGTTCACCGACGATCGCGAGTTCCGCCTCCGGCTGGACTGAAGCTTTTTACCCGGGCACAACCACCCTCCGGTCGTGAGCACCCTGGTCGTCTGCGTCGACCGAGACGGCGGACTGGGAACCGACACGCCCGTCGTCGGCTGGGAGGCAGTCAGGGGACTCGTCACCGACATCGGTGTCGAAGACCCCGAAGACAGCCGTGTGAACTGTCTGCTGGAGGCGCTTCGGGTTGCCCGTGATCTTCGCGACGAGGGCGAGGAGTCGATCGTCGCAGTCGTCTCCGGCACCGGTGACGGCATCGGACGCGACCGCTCCGTCGCCCGACAGATCGAGACGCTCGTCGCCGATTACGATCCCGAATCGGCGATCGTGGTCACCGACTCCGCGAGCGACGAGCGACTCGTTCCGATCATCGAGAGCCGGATCCGAGTCGACGCCGTCGACCGCGTCGTGGTGCGACAGTCCCACGACATCGAATCGACGTACTACCTCCTCAAGCAGTTTCTCGGAGACGAGGAGCTCCGCAGCACCATCCTGGTTCCGATCGGTGCCGCGCTGCTCGCGTTTCCCCTGCTCTTGCTGCTCGCCGACAGCGTCACCATCGCACTCGCCGCCATCGCCGCGGTGACCGGTATCTTCCTTCTTTATAAAGGGTTCGGCATCGACGACTTCGTCGCCGGCGTTCCGAGGGTCGTCCGGGACTCGTTTTACTCGGGCCGGATGTCTCTCGTCACCTACGTCGTCGGCGCGGGCCTCGCGCTCGTCGGCGTCTTCGCCGGCGGGATCTCCGCGACCGGGATGGAAGAGACGTCGGCGTTACTGATCGGATCGCGGTTCCTCTTCGACAGCGTACCGTGGCTCGCAGCCGCGGCCCTGGCCGCGGCGACCGGCCGTCTCATCGACGAACTGCTCTCCGAGGAGGGAGTCGGCGGCGCGATGATGAACCTCCCGTTCGGCGTCGTCGCCGTCGGCCTCGTCGTCCGCGGGTTCACCGGCTACTTCCTGCAGCGGGCGGGGACGATCGACCCGATCGTCGTTCCGCCGATCGAGGCCGGCGTCGTCTCGGTCGAGGGGTTCATCATCCCGATCTGGGGACGGCTGGCGCTGTACGTCTTCGCCGGGCTCCTCGTGAGCTTCGCCGGCGTCGGGTTTACCGCTCGGATGAACGCCGAGTCCCGGATCGACGAACTCCCGGAGTGATCGACGTCCATTTGAGTGCGAGCGGAGTATATCGGCCATGACCGAGCCGTGGGTGAGCCTCTTTTCCGGCGGAAAGGACTCCTCGTGGGCGCTCTACCGCGCCATGGAGCGAGGACTCCCGATCGAGCGTCTCGTCACCGTTCACCCGGAGGGAGACTCCTACATGTACCACACGCCGGAGACGGGACTGGCAACCCTCGCGGCCGAAAGTATCGGTATCGACTGCCACGACGTCTATCCGGACGACTTCGAGACGGGAGCGCGACCTCACGAGGCGAGCGGCGAGCGCGGCGACCGGGAGCTCGAATCGCTCGAGCGGGCGCTCGAAACGCTCGCCGACGAGCTGGGAACGATCGCCGGCGTTACCGCGGGGGCCGTCGAGAGCGAGTACCAGACCTCACGCATAGAGGCGATGTGCGATCGACTCGGCGCGGAGCTTTTCGCGCCACTCTGGCAGGAGGATCCCCGCGAGCTCGCCGACGCGATGATGGACGCCGGGTTCGAGATCCTCGTCGTTCAGGTCGCCGCCGACGGCCTCGACGAATCGTGGCTCGGCCGGACGCTCGACGCCGACGCACTCGCCGAACTCGAAACGCTCAACGAGGAGCGTGGCGTCCACATCCTCGGGGAGGGCGGGGAGTTCGAGACGTTCGTCACTGACGGGCCGCACATGGACCGAGCGATCGAACTGGAGTACGAAACCAGTTTCGACGGGCTTCGGGGACGGATTCGGGTGACCGACGCGCGGCTGGTGTGAGTTCGACCGGTGTACATTCGCCCGAACTTCGACGGCGAGCACGCCGGAGTTTTCTCGCCTCACCACTGACTCAGTCCGCCGCGTCCGTGAGTGTACACGAGGATCCCGAGGAACGTGATCGCCCCGCTGATCGCGAGTCCACCCGCCAGATAGAACACCCACTCCATTCCGACTTCGACCATGATCCAACCGGCGATGAGCGGACCGACGATACTCCCAGGCTGCCACACGAGGTTCCGGATGCCGAAGCTGCTCGTGATGCCGCCCTCCGCGTTTCCGACGTCCGCGAACAGCGCCATGCTCGCGGGTTCCCTGAAACTGTCGGCGACCCCGAGCAGCGCGTTCAGCCCGATCAACACGAGAAACATACCGGGGAGCTCGCCGAGGTACGGGTACGTGTACGTCAGCCCGATCAGCTCACCGATCCGGGGCGTAAGTGGAACGACGACCGCCACCAGCCCGTAGGTCACACCGCCGAAAAAGACGAATCTCGCTCGACCGAACCGATCGGAGAGCTTTCCGGTGAACGGCTGACAGACCATGTTCGCGAACTGCTCGGCGGCGATGACGAGACCGACGACTGCAGCGGTAAATCCCAACCCCCCCTGTACGGCCGACACCCCCGCAAAGATCGGCACCCAGTTTCTCGCCATCGTCACCGCGAACGCGTACTGGGATCGAAAGCTGATCAGCGTCATGATTCGACGGTTCAGCGCGAGCTTCCCGAAGGAGAAACCGATCGAGGACGAGTCCGGAGTCGTGTACCGCCACGTGCTGAGTATCGCAACCACGAACAGCACGACCAGAATACCGAACACCGTTTCGAAGCCGTACCGTTCGAAGACGACTCCCGCCCCGACCGCTCCGAGGAGTCCACCGAAGAGTCGCCACGCGTTGTACTTCCCGATCGTCACCGCCCGATCCTCCTCCGGAGCGATTTCGCTGACGAACGCGAGCGAGAGCAGACCGACCCCGACGACACCGAGCCCCTGTATGAACCGTACACCGACGAAACCCGCGCTGGTCGTGACGAAGGCGAACAGGACGTACGCGATCCCGCAGATGGCGATCCCGACGAGCAGGAGCCGCTGCTTGTTGTATCGATCGCCCGCCCACCCGTAGGGGACGATCGCGACTCCCTGTGCGAGCGTGACGCCAGTGACGAACAGCCCGATGACGATCCCCGACGGTTCGAGCAGGTCGATGTACGTCGGCAGGAGCGTCATCAGGGTCAAAAGCCCCATCGCGTTCGCAAACGCTAGGAAATAGACGGAGTAAAACGGCAATCGTGATCTGAAACCCCGCAATTCGGGAAGTGATATACCGGATACTTTGAAAAACCTGCTCATTTCGGAAACGACCGTCGGTGGCGAACGATGTCGGGACATGGCCAGTCGGGCGAAAACGCGTACATTCGTCTGATACCGAACAAAAAGCACTTGGCGTCGTGTTCTGTCGATGTAAGGTATGGAAGCCGTCGTTCTCGCGGGTGGGTACGCGACACGTCTGTGGCCGGTGACGAAACATCGACCGAAGATGCTGCTGCCGGTCGGCGAGTCGACCGTCGTCGACCGGATCTTCGAAGCGCTCGAGGCCGACGACCGGATCGACAACGTCTACGTCTCGACGAACGAGCGGTTCGTCGAGGAGTTCCGCTCGTATCTGGCCGACAGCAGCTTCGAAAAGCCACAGCTGTCGGTCGAAGAGACTACGGCCGAGGCAGAGAAGTTCGGCGTCGTCGGCGCACTCGGCCAGCTCGTCGAGCGGGAGGGGATCGACGACGATCTGCTCGTCGTCGCCGGCGACAACCTGATCGGCTTCGAGATCTCGGAGTTCGTCGACTTCTTCGAGCGGAAGTCGACCGCCGCACTCGCCGCCTACGACGTCGGCGATCGCGAGAAGGCGAAATCCTACGGCCTGGTCGAGCTCGACGGCGACCGCGTCGTCGACTTCCAGGAGAAACCCGAAGAGCCGAACAGCACGCTCGTCTCGATCGCCTGCTACGCGTTTCCGGCCGAATCGCTCCGGTTCCGCGAGTATCTCGACGGCGGGAACAACCCCGACGAACCGGGCTGGTTCATCCAGTGGCTCCAGGAGAGAGAACCGGTTCACGCGTTCGTCTTCGAGGAGGCGTGGTTCGACATCGGGACCCCCGAATCGTACCTCGAGGCGGTTGCGTGGGCGCTCGACGGCGACAGCGTGATCGCCGAATCAGCGACCGTCGAGCGTTCGACCATCGGGGCGAACGTCCACGTCATGTCGGACGCCGAGATCGCCGAATCGACGCTCGAAGGGTCGATCGTCTTCGAGAACGCGATCATCGAGGATTGTGAGATCCACGGTTCGATCATCGACGAGGGAACGCACGTCGAGAACATCGATCTCGCGGGCGCACTCATCGGCGCCCACACCCAACTGACAAACGGATCCGGAGAGTAGCGGGGAACCGTTTTCACCCCGGAGTTCCGATCGACCGTATGGAGGGCGCCGATCGAACGACGAGAGAGCGCATCGCCGAGTTCCTTCGGGAGAACACCGCAAGCGCCGGAACGATCGCGAGCGAGTTCGCGATCACGAGCGCGTCGGCGCTGTCACACGTCGAGCACATCGCGAGATCGTTAGAGGGGACCGACGAGCAACTGCTCGCGGCGCCGCCGGAGTGCGGAGAGTGCGGCTTCTCCGGGTTCGACGACCTCACGAACCGGCCGTCGCGCTGTCCGGAGTGCAAGAGCGAGAACGTGAACGAACCCGCGTTCACGATCCGCTAGAAGGAGCGCTTCAGTTTCTCGAAGAATCCCTGCTCGACGTCGATCTCCTCGCCGCCGGCTTCGGCGAACGCCTCGAGTGCCTCCCGCTGCTCCTCGTTGAGAGTTTCGGGCGTGACGATCTGAACGGTGACGTAGAGGTTCCCGCGACCGCGACGCTGGAGTCGCGGCATCCCCTTCCCGCGGAGCCGGAACCGCTCGCCGCTCTGAGTTCCGGCGGGAATTTCCATTTCAGCGGCGCCGTCGGGCGTCGGCACCTCGACCGTGTCGCCGAAGACTGCCTGCGGGAACGAGATGGCGAGGTCGTAGTGGAGATCGTCGCCGTCCCGTTCGAAGGTGTCGCTCTCCTCGACCTCGATCTCGACCAGGAGGTCCCCGTTCGGGCCGCCGTTCTCGCCAGGTGCGCCCTCCCGGTCCATTCGGAGCGTCTGTCCGCTCCGGATTCCGGCCGGGATCTCGACCTCCAGCGTCGCCTCGTTCCGCACGCGGCCGTCACCCCGACAGTTCGAGCACGTCTCCGAGTAGATGGTCCCTTCCCCGCCGCACTGCGGACAGGTCTGGCTCTGCTGGACGCGGCCGAGCGGGGTCTGTCGAACCGTCGTCTGCTGGCCCTGTCCGTTACAGGCCGAGCAGGTCCGAGCGTTCGCGTCCGGCGGATGTCCGGACCCGTCGCAGTCAGGACACCGCTCGGGACGGGTCACCGTTAGCTGCTTGGTCACGCCCTCGAAGGCGTCCTCGAGGTCGATCGTCAGCCGCGTCTTGAGATCCGCGCCCTGCTGGGGTCCGCTGCGGGAACCACCACCTCCGAAGAACTGCTCGAAGATGTCGCCCATTCCACCGGCGCCGCCGAACGGATCGGCACCGCGTCGGCCTCCGGCGCCACCGCCGGTCGCGCCGTGCTTTTCGGCCTCCTGGAAGCGGTCGTGGCCGAGCTGGTCGTACATCCGTCGTTTCTCGTCGTCGAGGAGAACCTCCTTGGCTTTCCGAGCCTGTTTGAACTTCTCCTCGGCGTTCGGATCGTCCGAAACGTCCGGGTGGTACTCGGCAGCCTTTTCGCGAAACGCTCGCTTTATCTCGTCCTCGTCCGCGTCGCGGGAGACGCCCAGCACCGAGTAGAAGTCCTCGCTCATCAGTTATCGGAAGTAGACGATTGAGCTACTTCAAAAGAACGGGTTGGAGGCGTCCGAATCGAGACGGCGAGCGCGAAGACGTGATCGCCAACAAAAACGTTTTGCCGGCGACGATCGACCGAGCGTGTATCCGATGGATCGACTGTCGCGGCGCGGGTTTATGGCGCTCGGGGGGGCGACAACGTTCGGAGCGATCGCTTCAACGGGTGCGGATCCGACCGTCCACACGGCACGCGGAGCGTCGAGCGAAGACACGATCGTCCAGTGGCCGTCGTTTCAGGGCGACGAAACGAATCAGGGACGAACGCCGCCCGAACACGAACTTCGGGAGGAGCCGCGGCTCCACTGGCAGCGACGGATCGGCGAGATCGTCGGTGCACCGATCGCGTCCGGGGGGCGGATCTACGTCGGCACCGGTTCGAGCGTTCGAGCTATCTCGTCGACGACCGGCGAGGAACTCGAGCAGTACTCGGTCGCCGGATCGGTCTCCGCGACCCCCGCCGCGGTCGAGGGGACGCTCGTCGTTCCCACGGCGGACGGCGTCGTTGGGATCGACACCGACGCCGGTGAACGGCTCTGGCACCACTCCAGCGTCGGCGAAGCCGCGGCGGTGACGTCCGCGAACGGCACGGCCTACGTCGGAGGGGACGGAGAGAAGCTGATCGCGGTCGACGTCGACTCCGGGGAAACCGAGTGGGAGATCGAAACCGACTGGTGGATCAGCGATCCGCCGGTCGTCGCGAACGGAACGGTCTGTACGTTCTCCGGAAACCGCTCCATCTGGGGGATTCGCGACGGCGAGCGCGCCTGGCGGACGACTCTCGACGGGGGGCGAAGAGCCCCGCCGGTGAGCGTCGACGGCACCGTCCTCGTCCCGACGAGCGGCGACGAGCTCGTCGCGGTCGACGCCGACTCCGGAGAGATACGGTGGCAGGAGTCGACGAGTTCGACGTCGCGATCGGCACCAGCTGCCGTTTCGGGCGTCATCCTCGTCGGCTGCGGCGACGGAACGATCGAAGCGTTCGATCTGGAGACCGGTGAGACGATGTGGTCCGACCGACTCGGGAACGGGATCTCCGACCCACCCGTGGTCGTCGGAAGCGACGTCCTCGTCGCGGACTTTACCGGTAGTGTCACCGCCTTCGGCGCGATCGGTGGCACCGAACGGTGGACAGTGAATCTCGACGGCATCGGCGCGCCGATGGTTGCCGGGGCGTCGACCCTGATAGCATACGACGACAGGGTGCTGAGCGTCTACCGAACGGGCGGGAGCGTTCCGGCCCGCGGGGCGATCGACGAACTCGAAACCGAACTCGACGAGGAGGCGATTATCGGCGGATCCCCGGGAGACGCGCTCCGGTCGGCGATCGAGGCGTTCCTCGACGGTTCCTTCGTCGACGCCGAGCGATACGCCGAGTCGGGAGTGGAGACGCTCAGGGACGCAGCTGAGCAGCGCGAGAGTGCTACGGAGGCGATCGACCAGCTCGCCTCGGCCCTCGAGACGACGGACGATCTGGTCACCGACGACGAAGCTGCGCTCCTCGAAGCGGCCGAGTCCGCATTCGAAGACGGGGAGTACGAACGGGCTGAATCCCACGCACACGACGGGATCGAGCAGCTCGACGCGGCGCGACGGCGGGCCGACAGCGCACGAAACGCGATCGAGGAACTGGACGACGAGCTCGCGACAGTCGACGAACTCGAGGTGCAAGCGGTCCGTGAATCCCTCCAGACGGCCGAGTCCGCATTCGAAAACGGGGAGTACGAACGGGCCGAACTCGCCGCCGAGGAGGGGCTCGAGGAACTCGCCGCCACTCGGGAGGCTGCAGACGATGCGGAGGCAACGCTCGCCGAACTCCGGGAGGCGCGATCCGAATCGGATCCGTCGCTGCAGGCCGAAGAGGCGGAAACGCTCGCGGAGTCGGCCGAATCGGCGTTCGAGGGCGGAGAGTACGAACGGGCGAACGAACTCGGGCAGGACGCCCTCGACGCGCTCGTCGAGACCCGTGCTGCTCGCCGGCGGGCAGACGACCGGCTCGACGCCGCGAGGGAGATGGATCGCCACGCCGGCATCGACGCCGTCGCCGACAGCTTCAGCTACGAGACCGCGCTCGCCGACGCCGAGCGCGCCTACGACGCCGGCGACTACGAACGCGCCGGCGAACTGGCGGCGACCGCGAGACGTCGCTACTGGCTCGCGAGTTTCGCCGTCGACGGCGCCGTCGGCTCGTCGGCGCTGTTGGCGATCGGATACAAGCTCCGCCCCGACGTCTTCGTCAGAGCCCGAGCGAAAGCGTTCCAGCTTCGATCCAAGCTCGGAGGCTCCGACGACTAGATCGCGAGGAAGGCGACGACGATCAGTACGAACAAAACAAAGAGGCCGACGAGGAGGATCCCCGTCTTCGACACCACCCCGCCTCTCGGCGCGGAGCCGAGTGGTCCCGACGACGGGGGCGCGTCTGCGGTCCCCCGGCGCCGGAGTGCGGCGATGCGGACGATCGGATACCGGACCCCGGCCGACGCGGCACCGACCAGTACGCGTCGGCACCGCCAAACGCGGAGCCCGATAGCCGTCACCGCCGTTCCGACAGCGAGAACCATCGCGGCGTACCAGACGACCGTGACCGCGGAGATCCAGTAGGCGACGATCACGTCGACGAAGAGCCAGAGGCCGACCCCGATCCCGAGCGCGACGACGGCGCCGCCGATCGCACCGATCGCCTTCGATCGGCGGAGGACGCTCGCCGAACGGCCCTCCGCAGAGACCTCGACCGGGAACTCCGTCGAGAGGATATCGTGAACTACGTCCCTGTGATCGCTCCCGGACCGGATCAATGTCCGATCGCGGAGCGTCAACAGTAGCTCCTGGAGCTCGTCGCGTTCGGCGTCGAACGCCGAGCGATCGAACGAGCGACCGGCGTCGACGTCGGGCTGTTCGGTCGGCTCGGCCGCCGAACCGACCGCCGAAGAAGCGCTCGGCTCGGAGCCGATCAACCGATCGACGACGGCGACCGACACCGCGATCACGAGAAGTCCGACGGCGAGCGGAACGCCGCTCGGCGTCCTCGCGACGGCGATCGGATCCGTGACGCTCCAGGCGGGAATCGGAAGCGCGATCGGCCGGACGATCGCCTCCCCTACCGTCGGGGCGTGAAGCCACGCGACAGCGCCGAGCGAGAGCAGAAGTGTGACGACGAACGCGGCTTTGAACCACCTCGAGAGCGTCGCAGACCGCCGACGCTTGAGCTCGTTCCGCGGCCGGATTTCCATCCCCGCGTCGGCGAACGCGCGGTCGTCGAACGCGTCGACGAGCCGCCGGGTCGGATCGCCGGCTCCGGCTCCGGCTTCGAGGACGGTTGCGAGGGCACCAGCGGTCGACTCCGCGGCCCGGACGTGGTCGTCGAGCTTCAGCGACACGAGTTCCTCCGCAGTGTTCCCCACCGGCTCGATCTCCGTCAGATCCGGACGATAGTCGACGACGACGTCAGCCTCGAGCGCCGCCACGTCGCCGTCCGTGCTGACCAGCACGGACGTCTCCTCGCCGATTCGTTCGCGGGCAAGTGCGACGAGCGACATCGCCGCCTCGTAACTCGGCGCGCCGAGTTCGATGGCTCCGACCTCCCGAAGCTCCGGGTAGAAGCCGACGACGTCCTCGATCGCGCCGGGCGCGTCCGCCGGGGGATCCGGCGGGAGGTTCAGGAACGCGTCGTGTTTCGTTCCGGTTCGCGAGGAGATGGGCCACTCGATCGCCGACAGTTCGTGCCGAGTCGTCTCGAGGAACTCGGTGATCGGATCGTCGGAGTCGAACCCCTCGTATCGAGCGATGAACTGTTCGGGTGCCTTCCGAGACGCCTCGACGTGACACCACACGGCCTCTCCGGGCACGTAGTAGAAGAGTAACCCGTCACCGCCGGCGTCGGCGACGACGTCGCTTTGTTCGTCCGTATCTGTGCCACGCTCGGAGTCGTACTGGCAGTTTCCGGTCCCCCGCGAGTAGAGGCGAAGCCGTCCCATGCGAAACTACCTCCCGAGCCGGTCCAGCAGTTTCCACGCCCCCCGGAATGGCGGTTGCTCGTCGTCGACGTCGAGGACCGGTTCGATGTTGTTCCCCTCCGTGAACGGATCTTCCGGGTTCACCTCGAAGTAGACCGGATAGACGCGATCGGTGATGATGGTACTGTACTCGAAAAGCGACGGGAGCACCCGCTCGTTGACGAACTCCTCCTCGACGTAGTCGTCGAACACCGCCGGGTTCCGACTCGCCGTCTGATTGTGTAGATACTCGAAATCCTGTCGAAGGATGTCCGCCTTGGCGGCGACGAGGAAGAAGTCCTTCGGCCGCTCGGCCTCCGGTCCCGTAAAGCGCTTCAGGAGGCTCGCGTACTTGTCGACGTAATCCCGCCGATCCCGAGAGATTTCGCTGGCGTAGTCGTATCGGGTGTCTCGTTCGCGCTCGTCGAGCGGATCGTCGAAATCCTCCATCGGCAACAGGAGTCCGATCTGATCGGCGTAGTAGACGAAATCGGAGAGGATCTGCTTGGCCCTGCTGTCGCTGACGATGTCCCCCTCCGCGGCCTCGAAGGCCTCCTGGAGAGTATCGGCCTCCGGTTCGAAATCCGGGCGATCCGATCGGAGATCGACGAGATGTTCGCCGGCGTGATCCAGCGTGTGGAGCCGAACTTTCTGCGGGAAGATCTTCCCGTGGATGTACTCGAACTGCAGCGGGAAGAGGTCGTTCTCCTGGGTCGGGCCGATCTCGTCGAACCGCCCTCGCTGCATCAGCTTCGACTGCTGGTTCATCGTCTCGTTTGGCCGCGTGGGTGCCTTCGTCGGATCGCCGGCACTGGCGCGCCGAAGCGTGTAGTGGAGTCCCGTCATCAACCACGTCTTGCCGGAGCCGGCCGGTCCGATGAAGATCGCCTTCTTCTCGGATTCGTACTGCAGGAACCAGCCGAGGATACCGAGAAGGCCGACTGCGAAGGGGATTTCCAGCAGGATCCGCGTCCGCGAATCGAGACCGTGATACTCGAACTCGCCGATCGCGATCCCGGTCGTCGTCTCGACGATCGGGCTCCGGTAGACGACAGCGGCCTCGAAGGCGCCGACGATCACCATGAGCAACACGGAGACGAAGACGCCCCAGACGGCGATCGTGTACCGGTACGGCGGTTCGCCGTTGAAGCGCTCCCATCCGATCGCGATCGCGCTCGTGATCACGACGCCGAGCAGAACGATGCCCAGCACGGTCAGATCCTGAAAGTCGATAACGCCGACGAGGATCTCGGTCCCCAGCCGATCACCCAGTCGCTGGAGCGCCGCGCCGGCAACGACGACACCGATCAGCAGGAGCAACCCCTGAAACCGCTTGAACTGATCGAGGATCATCGGCGGAACGAAGCCGAGAAACAGCCCGACGAAGAACGCGAAGAACAGCTCCGGGTGCACGTCGAAGGCGCTCGCCATCCCGTAGGAGAGCTGGTGGCTGGCCCCCCGCTGTGCCCACCCGTAGGCGAGCATCTGCGTCGTCACGTAGGAGGTGATCCCGATCGCGACGAAGGCGCCAGCAAGCATTCCGAGCTCCCGCTTTCGGTAGCGAAGAAGCTGATCGATTTCACGTCTCAGTCGTTGCCACAGCGGCTCTTGCGTTCTGGACATTCGTCCCCCCAAGCGGTCGATCTGTTTTACTGACAGTTATAAAGTCTTTTCGCAGATTTCCGCAGCGAACCGACCGACGGGGATGGATTCCATCGATCGGGGAGCCAGTCGGCTTCGGCGTCGAGATCGGACCGAACCGGAACGAAACACGACTTCGATCAACCGAGCACGTATAGAGTGCCGACCGCCAGCGCGGCCCCGAGGACGAATCGTCCCGTCAGTGCGATCCAATGTCGGCGCTCGTCGGCCCCGTGCGTGCGAACGACGAATCGGTCGTCCCGGACGACGCGCTCCTCGAGCAGTTCTTCGAGGGCGATGCCGGAGCGGCCGATCCGCTCGACCGCGTCGACGAAGGCCCGCAACGACTCCGGAGCGGGTTCGGTCCCGCCAGTATCGAACGTGTCGGGTCGCCACCTGCCGCGAACGGTGCCGACGGTGAGCAGGACTAGCGCGATCGACGCGAACACCGCGACTCCACCGACCCACCCGATCTCCGGAATCGCCGGTCGAAAGAGTGCCGTCCCGAGCGCGAGTCCGACGACTGCGCCGAGCGAGAACGGAAGCACCGTTGGCCGGTCGGTCGGCTCCGGAACGAGTCGAACCCCGAACCGGTGGAGCGGTGGATTGACGCGCTCGGCGGTCGACGTCGGATCGCTGTCGGCCGAGATCGCCTCGAAACTGTCGGCCGCCCGCTCGACGGGGGTTTCGACCCCGTCGCCGGTCGCCGTCGCAACCGATCCGATCGTCTCGCCACCGTTCGGAACGATGACGACGTCGGACGCCGGCAACGCGGGCGTCGATCCGCTTCGGCTCACGAGGATCCGACCGATCCGGTCGGATGTCCGGCGGAGATTTTCGTACACCGCGAGCGCGGTTGAAACATCGGGGGTTCTCAGCGTCACTCGCCCGCGTTCGGCGATCTCTGTTTCGAGATCGCCGACCGGACGCGCCGGGTCGACCGCGGAGACGCGTCCGAGATGTCGGTAGACGCTCGCCGCACCGGTGTCGTCCTCGACGATCGTCCAGCCCCGGTCGTCCGCTACCGACTCGAACGCCGCGCGAAACGCCGAAACGGGATCGGGATCCGACTCGTCGGCGCGATACTCCGCCAACAGCTGGTACTGCGGCCCGTCGGCGATCTTGCAGTAACAGCTCAGCCGCCGCTCCTCCAGATCGTGGAAGAGGTAGAGTCCCTCCCGAAGCCACTCGCGCGCCGTCCGGGCATCGATCGGATCGTCCGGATCGTGATCCGCTCGCTCGTCGACTTTCGCATCACCGCTCGAGGAGAAGACACGTAGCGTACCCATGATTACTCCCTGAACCGACGAAGTAGCTGATCCAGCCCGCGAAGCGGATACGAGGAGCCACCGGGATCGAGGTTCGGGACGATGTCGCCGTCCTCGGTTCGTCGCGTGGCGTCGATCTCGACGTAGATCGGAACGAACGGCGTCGACAGGTAGCTCGATCGGAGCCGCTCCCAGGCCGACTTCACCGAGGTGACAGACCGCATGTCGAAGTTGAAGCTCCCGGCGGGTGTGAAGCTGACGTCCGACCGAACGATCGTGTCGACGGTGAACTGTCGGAATCGTGGGTACGCGGCCATTGGGCGCTCGCCGGTCAACTCGTAGAACCGATCCTTGAGAAGGTCGGTCATCGTGACGACGAAGAGGATCGTCTTCTCGTCGGCGTTGGCGACGCAGATCTCCTGATACTGCCGCAGGTACTCGGTCGCCCGCTCGCGGTCCTTCCCGACGTCCCGCTCCGGATCGACGTACTCCGGGAACGCCGCCTCGTCCCAGTCGGTGACGAAGTCGTCGATCGGGACGATGAGTGCGACCGTATCGGCGTGATACAACATCAGCG
>SKTU01000145.1 GCA_007122455.1 Haloarculaceae archaeon
AGCTGCTCGATACGGGCAACATCTACATCCAGTCGGTGCGGGGAGCGGACAACATCAACATAAAGGACGTGCCGGACCCGGAAGCGGTCCACCGGCTGGCCCAGGACCAGATCGCGGAGGCGGATCAGGTCGACGACGTGGGTGGAATGCGCCACGGCGGCGCCCAGCAGGGACGCGTCCGGCGATGAAGGCCGCCGTGAACTGACGGGGGTCTTTCGGCGGTTCCTCACTCGTCCCGCTCCTCGTCCGCTCGGGAGGGGTGGAAGTTGTACGTCCCCTGTGCGTAGGGGTCCGTCTCCGGATCGTAGGAGCGTTCGCTGCGCTCGAAGAGGTACGCGAACAGGCCGAACAACGGTATCAGGAGGACGATCAGCGCCCACTTTCTCGGCCCGTCCATGCCGATTCTGGTCGCGTCGTAGTAGGTGATCGCCGAGAGAACACAGAGCCACAGCAACGGAAACCCGATCAGGAACAGGAGAAGTGTGGTGCTCATAGGAGTCCCTACGACGTCATCGGTTGTAAACTACCCGCAGAATCGGCGAACGGCTCGCCGAACGCCACCCTCGTTACTCGACCTCGAGTTCGATCGCCGCACCCTGGCCGAACCCAACGCAAAGCGTCGCCAGCCCGCGACCGCCGCCACGCTCGCGCAGCTCGTGGAGCAGCGTCACCGGGAGTCGCGCGCCGGAGGCGCCGAGCGGGTGGCCGAGCGCGATTGCGCCGCCGTTGACGTTGAACCGATCGGGGTCGATTCCGAGTTCGTCACGACAGTACACCGTCTGGCTCGCGAACGCCTCGTTCAGCTCGACCAGGTCGTAGTCGTCGATCTCCCGACCCGTGCGCTCGAGCAGGCCACGCGTCGCGGGGACGGGGCCGATTCCCATCACGGTGGGGTCGACGCCGGCGACGTTGTTCGAGCCGACGGTCGCCAGGACCTCGAGGCCCTCTTCCTCGGCGAAGGTTTCGCTCGTGACGAGGAGGGCGGCCGCGCCGTCGGATATCTGGGAGGCGTTGCCGGGGGTGACCGTCCCGTCGCTCTTGAAAACGGTGGGCAACTCGGCGAGCTTCTCCGGCGTCGTGCCCGGGCGGATGCCCTCGTCCTCGGTGACCGTCCCCTCGTCGGTCTCGATGGGGACGAGCTGGGAGTCGAAGCGACCTTCTTCGGTCGCCGCTGCGGCGCGCTGCTGGCTCTGGGCGGCGTACTCGTCCTGGGTTTCCCGGGAGATGTCGTACTCCTCGGCGACCTTCTCGGCGGTCATCCCCATCTGGAGCTCGCCGACGTTGTACGCCGTCGCCAGCTCCGGGTGCAGGTAGCCGACGCTGTCGCCCATCGGCTGACGGGACATGCTCTCGACGCCGCCGGCGATGAGGCAGTCGCGTTGGCCGGCACGGATCGCGTTCGACGCCGCGATGAGCGCCTCCATCGAGGACGCACACCAGCGGTTGATCGTCGATCCCGGAACGGACTCGCCCAGGTCGGACAGCAAGGCGATGACCCGTGCGAGGTTGTTGTCCTGCTCTTCTCGCTGCTGGGCACAGCCCCACAGCAGGTCGTCGACGTCCTCGCCGGAGAGTCCGGTCTCGGCGAGGATATCGTTCACGAGCGGGATCGAGAGGTCTTCGCTCCGTACGTCGGCGAACGCGCCGTCGTCCTTTCCCTGTGGCGTTCGCACGGCCCGTGCGATCACTGGCGTCTGTGACATGGGAACTGTAACTACCCTCACGAACTTAAACACCTGTAGAACTGTCGGGGACGAGCGGGTAGTTTACTCGACGGCGGCCACGACCGACGAAGCTATCGTTCATCACTACCTTACTTGCGCAAGTAATATAGATATTTTAATTAGGGCTAGAGTTTAAGACACAGTGGGAAATGACTGTGTTTCAATGAGAGATAGCGACCCGGTTCCGACGTGTCCGGAGTGCGATGGGCGGCTGCGACAGACCGACACCGAGACGATCTGTGAAACGTGCGGGCTCGTGTCCGCAGAACACGCCATCGATCACGGCCCCGAGTGGCGCTCGTTCGACGAGGAGTCCGATCGGAAGCGGACCGGCGCCCCGCTCACCCGGTCGCGTCACGATCGCGGCCTCTCGACCGAGATCGGCTACGGAACGAGAACGCGGCTCACCGGCCGAAAGCGCCGTCAACTCGCGCGGCTACGCAGAGAACACAATCGCGCCCGTCTCTCCTCGAAGCGCGACACGAACCAGCGACACGGCTTCGGCGAAATTCGGCGCATCGTCTCGCAACTGTCACTGCCGGTCGTCGCACGAGAGCGGGCGTGCGTCCTGTTCGAATCGGCTCAGTCGAACGGACTGCTCCGTGGCCGATCGATCGAGGGGTTCGCCGCCGCGGCCGTCTACGCGACGTGCCGAACGCTCTCGATCTCACGAACGGTCGACGAGATCGTCGCGACCGCCGCCGCCGACGAAGGCGAACTGAAGGCGGCCTACGACGCACTCAACCGAGAGCTCGGGCTGCCGACGGGCCCCATCAGCCCGTCGGAGTACCTCCCACGGTACGCCTCCCGCTTGCAACTCGACCCGGACGTCGAGCGCTGCGCCCGCGAGTACGTCTCGACACTGCACGACGAGGGACTGATCGGCGGACGGAACCCGAGCGGCGTCGCGGCCGCCTGCCTCTACGCCGCGGCGCTCGAGCACGACGAACCCGTCACCCAGGCCGACGCAGCAGACGTCGCCGGCGTCTCACCCGTGACGATCCGCTCGACCGCCGCGACCCTCTCGAAACTCTTCGGAGACGACGCTCGAGGTTGACACCGGCGACGGTCGAACTACCGCCGATCGGCCGACCCGCCGTCGAACCCCGGCAACTCCCGGTCGCGCATCTCCTCCGGCATCGGATACTCGGTCCCCGAAGCGAACTTCGGATACGGCGTGCTCTCGTGTTCGCGTCCTTCGAACGCCACCGCCGCCTCCCGGGCCCGCCCGAACGCCCCGCGCTGCTCGTCGATCGGAGCCACCCGCGCGAGGTGAACTGCGTCGCCGTGTTTCACTCGCAGCCGAAACGCGAGAAACGCGCCGAGTTCGGTCGCCTCGAACACGACCGCCCGCCCGAACCTCCGCACGACCGCCGCTTCGTACGCGTTACAGGTGTTCCAGAGCGTTCGCCGTGCGTCCGGCGAGTCGGCGACGACGAGGAACGCCCCCTCCCGATCGTTCATACCTCTCCATAGGAAATAATCGATAGATAAGATTTGTTATTTTGACAACTATTGGGCAGAGAGACGAATCTCGTCTTCGGCTCCGTCAGGTCGTCCGCAGGTGATCCGTGCTCGGCTCGTACACCTCGCCTTTCTGTTTGAGCTTCTCGATTTCGTGTTCAGCCTTTGACCGATCCAGTCCGATTTCGTCGGCCCGCTCGAGCACCACGTCGATCGGCGCCCCGTCGTCGTACTCCTCTTCGACGTCGCCGATCAGTCCCTTGATGTCCTTGATCCGGTCGCGCTGGGACTTCGAGGTCCCCGCCTCGACGATGTCCGCGTCGAACTCGCCCGTCTCGGGATCGACGCCGATGTCCTGGAGACACGAGCGAACGATCTCGATCACCCGTTCTGCGTCCTCGAGTTCGACCGTATCCGACAGTCGCACCCGCGCGCTCGCTTCCGAGAGCCGGACCAGCCCCTCGAGCTTTCGCGCGGTCACGGGCACCGGGGCGTCCTCGTCGGTTCCCTTCGAGCGCAGGTTGACGTAGAAGTCCCGGATCGCCTCGCGGGCCTCCTCGGTCATCCGCGGGTGACAGTTCTGTTTGGCGTAGGCGATGTACTTGCGCAACAGCTCGGCGTCGATCACCGGGTCGACCTTCGCGGTCATCTCCTCGATCTCCTCGGTACTGACCTCGAGGGACGTCATCTCCCGTTGCTGGGTCGTCAACTCGCCCGCGTAGTTCGTGTTGATGATGTGTTCTGCGAGATCGCGGTCTTTCTCCTCGTCCGGCTGGTCGGTGACCGTGAAGATGAGGTCGAACCGCGAGATGAGCGCCGGCTCGAGATCGATCTGCTCGCCGATCGGCTCGTACTGGTCGAACCGGCCGTACTTGGGGTTCGCCGCGCCCAGCAGCGAACAGCGGGATTTGAGCGTCGCGTTGATTCCGGCCTTCGAGACCGAGATCTTCTGTTGCTCGAGGGCCTCGTGCATGGCCGAGCGGTCCTCCGAGCGCATCTTGTCGAGCTCGTCGACCGCCGCGATCCCCTGGTCGGCGAGCACGAGCGCGCCGGCCTCGAGCGTCCACTGCTGGCCGTCGCCGAAGTCGTCGCGAACCGCGGCAGCAGTGTTGTGCGTGACGATCCCGTTCGCGAGGAAGTTGTGCGTCTCCGGAACGGTGAGATCGAAGAGTTCCTTCTCGCCGGTATCGACCGCTGAAACGACCTCGTCCCAAGCGGGGCCGACGTCGACCGTTTCTTCGAGTTCGTCCGGCTCCGGGACTGCGACGGAGTCACCCGATTCGATTTCGGATATCGGGACCCATTCAGAGCCACCATCGGAGGCGATCAACACCGGGGTGTTTCTCGATGCTTCGAGTTCTCTGCCATCTGCAGTTTCGAGACGACGACACGGCTTCGTCGGCATTCGCCACACGTGGGAAGTTTCGCGCGTCTCGAGTGTGTTAGTGCTCCGGTCGAACGTATAGAGGGCGATTTCGTCTTCGACTGCAGTTTCGTTATCGACTGGCTCCGGCAATCGGTTCTCGACGAGGTCCCGAATCCGCTGGCGCCCACTCTCCGTGTGAACCAGCGTCTCGCCGGTGACACAGAGACCTGCCGAAGAAGAACCCTTGCCAGAGGTATAGACAGAGCGAGGGGCGATATTCTGGATATATCCGAGCATCTGGGAGTTGTGAGAGACGATCCCGTTCGAGACGTAGTTGTGCGTACCTTCGACCTCGAGGTCGTACACCCACTCGTCGTCAGGATCGACGGGCTCGATCGATTCGATTCGGTCCATCGTTGCCGTTTCTCGGGGGGCGCCACCATCTGCGATCGCGCTCGTATCGGAACTCCCTCCGTTCGAACGAGTCGTCGGTGCAATCGCGACTGCGTCGCCTTCGGACAGTTCGTCGGCACGCACGGGACGAAACGTGTCTCTGGAACGGACGAATAGCGGATGCGACGGCGTCACCTCGAGTTCTCGTCCGCTCGAGGTTCGAATCCGGCACATCCGATCCGGAGCCTCGCGCTTCCAGACTTTCGTGGCACGCTGTGGGGCGATCGATCCGTCGTCCTGTAACGATGGAACCTCGAGATCGATCTCGTCCCACCAGCCGTCATCGATCGGTTTGGGATCCTTGAGATTCGATTCCACGAGCGTTCGGATGGGCACCTCGCGGCCGTCCGCCAGTGTCACATTCACGTCACCTGATAAACACTTCCCGGTTCCAGGATCCCCGATCAGGAGCATGTGCAGGTCGCCCCGAATCCTCGAGCCGTCGGGCAACTGCTTGGTCACACCCGAAAAGAGTTGCAGGATCATCGCGAGTTTCTCGTCGTCGTAGCCGAAGATCGCCGGGGCGATGGAGCCGACCATCTTCTCGTAGATCTCCGGCGAGCTCGAGAGGCGGACGATCTCCTGTTTGTCCTCCTCGGTGATGTCCATGTCCTCGAACTGCTCTTCGTCGACGTCGACGGAGACGCCTTCCATGTAGAAGTCGAAGATGGGCGACTTCTCCTGCTGGTTGCCCTGTTGCTCGAGCCGGAGCACGCCGACGGCGGAGACGTGGTCGCCGGGGGTGACCTGGCCGGTGATGTCGTCTTCGACGTGGACGTCGATCGCCTGGGGGGTCTCGCCGCCTCTGAGTCCCTCGGGGCTCTCCTGGATGCGGAGTTTCTGGGCGTCGACGAACTCCGACTGGTCGAAGTTCACGCGGAACGGGCCCTGGCGTTCACAGCCCTGACACTCGTGGGGTTCCTGGAAGTCGCCCGTCGATTGGGGGACGCGATTTAAGGTGCCACAGAGCTGGCACTCGAAGGCGGCTTCCTCGATCTTCGGGCGGACGTCCGTGGCCTTGCGGATGATGCCCCGGACCTGCACGAGCCTGTTCATGTGTCGGGCGCGGATCTCGCGGATCTCGGGGGACTCGGAGTCTGGGAGGTTCCGGATCCGGACGTGTGCCTGCCCGAGGCTCACGTCGATCGGCAGGTCGTACAGCCGGAGGGCTTCCTCGGCGTACCGCTGAAGCTGTTCGGGCTGGGTGAGGTAGTCGTCGGCCAGATCGGGGTCGAACCGGTAGAGGTCGTTCCAGTCGACGGAGAGCGACCGCTGTTCGTTGGGATACCGTTGCGCAAGCTGTTTGACCTCGTTGTCGTAGTAGTTCCGGAAGAACTGCTCGAACGCGTCGACGAGTTCGGAGTTTCCCGCTTGCGCCATTGCACGGTTCTACGTTCGCCATGCGGTATAAAGAGTGGCAAACCGGACCGGAAGTGATCCGTCGATCGCTCGAGTGCGTCGACCGGTCGACCGATCGGATCGTCAGGAAGTGGCGAAAGTGGCTGCGAGAGGGCGTTAGGGAGACGTTTTTGCCCGTGGAAGGTCTACGAATGGGGATGACCCAGCGTCGCATGCCACCACGGTTCGAATCGAACGCGGAACTGGCCGAACGGGTCGACGCGCTCGGACGTCGCCTCGAGCAGGTCGAGCGGACGCTGGCGGCGGTCACGCGCGACGCGACGGGCGTCTCGGTCGCCGGTCCGTGTGTGAGCTGTCAGCGCTGTCTGTTGCTCGTGAGAGACGGACAGCTCGAGTGTCCGGCCTGTGGACACAGCCGGCCGCTGTGACGGCCGTCGACGGAACGGTCAGTCGTCGTTCGCTTCGTCGGGTTCGTCGGGTTCGTCGACGTCGTCCTCAGTGACGGGTTCGTCGTCGGGCTCGGTCTCCGGCTCCTCTTCGGGCTCGTCTTCCTCGGGCTCGGCCTCCGGCTCCTCTTCCGGAAGCTCGTCCGGCATCACCTCGGGCGGCTCCTCGTCGGCGAACGGGCCGTCGACGGTGACGTTCACGTCGAACGTCGGCTGGTCGTCCTCGGGCATCAGGTAGCCGATCGCGTAGCCGGTGTACGCCGTCGCCGGCGCGAGGTCGACGCTGACCGTGAAGACGGCCTCCTCTGGCTCGTCAACTGGGAGGGCGTCGTCGTTCTCGTCGTGGTCAGCATCGTCGTAGTCGTCGTTCTCGTCGTAGTCGTCGTTCTCGTCGTAGTCGTCGCTCTCGTCGTGGTCGTCGTTCGCCATCGGGTCGTCCGCCGCCGGGCGAACCTCGAGTTCGTACTCGCCGACCGGCAGCGGGACGTAGTCGGTGGCGTCGCCGAAGGAGACGTTCGCGAACAGGGGGTCCTCGGCGCCGGCGGGGAAGACGTCGACCGCCGGGGCGTCGGGCGAGGCGTGGACGAGCCGGGCGAGTGCGGCGCCCGCGTCGACGAGCACCAGCGGCTCGAAGGTGTCGGCCTCGAGTTCGCCGATCGCCGCGATCGTGTAGAACGCCTGGCCGATCTCGACGTCGCCTTCGAAGGCGACCGTCTCGGGGTCGCCGGCGGCCGTCACCTCGACGGTGTAGGTTCCGGGATCGATCTCGAGGTAGTCGGAAACCTCGTCGTACGCGAGGTCAGCGAGGACCTGCTCGCCGTCGACGTAGACGTCGACGTTCGGAGCGTCGGGGGAGAAGTGTCCGACGCGGACGGCCGCACCGGCCGGGTCGACCGGTTCGACCTCGTCGTCTTCTTCCTCGGCGTCCGGTTCGCGTTCGTCGTCTTCGTGTTCGCCAACGGCGAGGACGGTGCCGCTCGCGGCGAGGGTCGCGCCAGCCGCTCCGAGGGCTCTCAGCGTCGTGCGTCGTGTTACGCTCATGATGCACCCGATACGGGGGGTGCTGACCGGAAAAACTCGTTAGTCAGTAGCCCTGATTGTCGAGTCGTTTACTCGAGCGACCCCGGCGTAGGGTGTGCATGACGCCGGAAACGGCCGGCTACACGTGACGGTCACGTCGAGGGGTCGAACGTGATCCGTGATAGGTCCGCCTCGAGTTCGTCGACGTGGTCGTTGAACGCCTCGACGAAGCCGGCGACCTCCTCGGCGTAGCGGCGGACGTCGAGCGCCGACGG
>SKTU01000009.1 GCA_007122455.1 Haloarculaceae archaeon
CCCGTTCCCGTTCCCGTTCCCGACGTTGCTGCTGCATCATACGCGCCCACCACCGAGTCGAAGAACGATCCCGTTGATTACCAACACGAGTGTGACGAGAACCACGCCGAGGATCATAGCCAGCTCGAAACGTCCTTGCCGGGCTTCGAGTTGGATCGCCGTGGTGAGTGTCCGAGTAATCGACGTTCCATCAGCACTAGCGATATTGCCGCCGACGATGAGTACCGATCCGACTTCGCTGATTGCTCGCCCCAGTCCGGCCAGAATGCCGGTTACGATTCCATAGCGAGCTTCTTTGATGGTAACGAGCGCAACATCGAGGCGGGTCCCGCCCATCGCGTACGCGGCGTCACGGACGCCCCCCTCGACGCTGGTAACGGCAGCGAGGCTCACACCCGTGATGACCGGCGTAGCGAGGACGAACTGTGACATGATCATCGCCTCTTTCGTGAACATGAGATCGAAGGTTCCGAGTGGCCCCTGGTTCGAGACGGTGAATAGCACCACGAGACCAACAACGACACTCGGGAAACCCATTCCTGTGTTTATAAGGGCGACGACGAACCCCTTACCCGGAAACTCGGAGAACCCGACGAGCATCGCAATTGGGAGGCTCACGATCGTACTGATCAGGACGGCGGTGAGACTCACGTACAGCGAGACGTAGATGATACTTTCGACATAGTTCCGCTCGAAGGGGAAATCAACGAGAAGTGGGATGAAGCTGTCTGCGATGGGTCCTGATGACGATACCAGTTCGATCATGCGTGGTGGTTACTCTTCGTCCGGAGCCCAGTTCTGGGGGACGTACTGCTGAAAGTTCGGATCTTCCGAAACCGCTTCGGGGAAGAACAACTGTTCGCCTTCGACCGTGTACTCCTCGATGATATCTTGTCCTTCTTGAGACGTGATGAACCCGATATATGACATGGCGAGGTCGTAGTTGACGTTCTCGTGGACGCCGGGGTTAACGGCGACGATACCGTACGGGTTTGCGAGGAGTTCCGGACCACCTTCGATTGGCCCTTCGACGCGGATCGAAATGTCGAGTTCGGACTGTTGAGAGAGATAGGTGCCGCGGTCGGCGAGCGTGTAGCCGGGCGTCTGGTTCGCTTGATTCAGCACCTCGCCCATTCCGCTGCCGGCCTCGCGGTACCATTCACCGCCGGGTTCGACGCCGGCTTCGTCCCAGATGGCGAGTTCTTTCGCGTGCGTCCCGGAATTGTCGCCACGCGAAACGAAGGTGGATTCGGTCTCGGCGATCGTCTGAAACGCCTCGGTCACCTCGTCCATGCCGTCAATCCCGGCGGGGTCGTCTTCGGGGCCGACGACGATGAAGTCGTTGAACATGAGGTCACGGCGGTTGACGCCGTAGCCTTCGCGCATGAACTCGTCTTCGAGCGACCGGGCGTGAACCATCACCACGTCCGAGTCGCCTGCCCGTCCGGTTTCGAGTGCCGCACCCGTTCCCTGTGCGACTGCGTCGACTGTAACACCGTAGCGATCCTCGAATGCCGCGTTCACTTCGTCCAGTAATCCCGTATCGTAGGTGCTCGTCGTCGTCGTGAGGGTGAGCGTTTCGTCAAGAATTCCCGCGTTTTCCCCGCCTTCATCGCCTGCACAGCCAGCCAGTACCGCCGTCATTCCGCCAGCAGTGGCAGCGAGGAATTCACGACGTTGGATCATCTACGATACAACGTACTTAGACTACATACTTAGATTTACTGGGTCCCAATTAAACTATATCGGTTATATCCTGGACCAGCTGGACAGAGATATATCTAACCCAAAAGATCAGAAATCGTAGTGCCTGTTTACGTTACCGTCCGATAGTCGGTTTCTAAGGCCGTCTTCTGAAATCCAAACAACTCTCGGAAAACCACACGATCGCGGACGGAAGGTGGATGTGCGGGATCGGATTTGAACCGGATGAAACCTCGCTTCCCTCGGTTTCCAGGATTCAAATTGATCCTGCTCTTCGCTCACTGCGTTCGCTCATGCGCGGGACCGGATTTGAACCGGCGGACCCCTACGGGACAGCGTCCTAAGCGCTGCGCCTTTGGCCTGGCTCGGCAACCCGCGCGCGTCGTAGCCTACCGTCGTCGTCCAAAAATAGCTGTCGCTACCCGGTCGACTTTTAAATATCTGGAACGTGAATACTCGATCGTGTACAGGGCGCGCGATCAGGTCGAAAACGAGGAGTGGCTCACGACACTCGACGAGGTGGCCGACCGCCTCGATCTCGGGGAGGAGGCCAGATCCCGGGCGGCCGATCTCTTCCTGTCGACGATTCCGGACGCGGATCGATCGAAGCGGGCGACGGTCGCCGCCAGCGTCTACGCGGGATCGTTGATCGCGGGCGATCGCCGATCGCAGGGCGACGTCGCGGACGCCGCAGGCGTCGCTCGGCTCACGGTTCAGGGCCGGTGGAAAGAGCTGATGGACGAGGCGGGGTTGGAACCCCCGCGCTGGTAACTACTCGCAACTCGCGGCGGGACGACCGTTGCGCTCGGGCGTGAGGTTTCCGTGTTCGTCGATCTCGCCGTTGACGATCCGCGTCGAGGAGATGATGTCGCCGTCCTCGGCGTAGACGTGATCGACGATGACGATCTCCAGCGGTTCCAACCCCTTCTCCGCGCGGATCTCGTTGACCGCTTCGGCACCGTCCTCGGTTTCCGGGGAGACGATGAGCACGTCGAACCCCTCTTCGGTGGCGATCCCCGTCGGGGAGTCGAGCTGTCGAATCTCGAAGGAGCGGTCGTACTCCTCCGCCAGCGACGAGAGCTCGTCGGCGAGATCCTCCCGCCGTTCCTCGAAGGAGCGCACGCGCCGGTCGATGTTTCGGGTTTTGGGTGCGAGCTCGTCGCTCGTCAGTCCGATGGTTACGTCCCCCAGTTCGAACGCTCGCTCGAACAGCGCGCGGTGTCCGTCGTGGACTGGATCGAACGTCCCGCCCAACACGACATTCATGGAGGCGGAAACGCGGCCCCCTCGTTTAGTGGCTTCGGTGGTCACTCGCCCGGATCCCCCGGTTCGTCGTCGGCGTCCCTGACGGTGATGCGCACCGGTTCCTCCTCGTCGATCGAACAGACCCCGAGGTGGGAGTCGAGGTTGAACACCGTGTTGAGCTCCTCCTGAATCTCGTCGACGCACTCGCCGACGAGTTCGCTGGGCGCCATGGCCGTGTACTCGTAGGGGTTGTTTCCCGCCCCGCTCGCCGTGCGCTTGCCGCGCTGGACCTTCCCCTCCTCGTGGAGCGCGGCCAGTGCTTCGCGGACGGTACTCGGGTACAGCCCGGTCCCTTCGGCGATCTCGTCGCTCGTGCTGTTCGGGTTCTGTCGGAGATAGACGTAGATACGCGCCCGCGTTTCCGTGTCGAGGATCCACGCCAGGAGCTCGACGATTCCCTCGTCGAACTGCTCGGCGGCCCGTTCGGCTTCGTGTTCGAGCTTCTCGCGAACGGAGTCGTCAAGCTCCTCCGACTCGTCTGCGTCATCCGAGGTTTTGTCCGTAGACATACGTCGTATTTACCGAGAACAGGGAATAGCTGTACATAAATGTCTTGGCACAGGTCAGTCGACCGACAGGGCCGAACAGAGTGCATCGGCGCCTTCCGTTTCGAGGAGGCGTCGCTGTCGCTCCGCGCCGCTCTCGGCGTCGTAGACGGCTCCGATCCCGGAGATCCCGAGTCGGGAGCACTCCCGGTCGACGAGTTCGTCGAGGCCGACTTCCTCGTCCCATTCCGGCGTCAGCAGCGAGACGTCGTGGCCCCGTCGGATCGCTCGCCACTTGTTTTCGTCCAGTAGCTCCCGCCGATGGTCTGTGCCCGCCTCCCCGTCGTCGTAGCGACTACTCAGGTCTTCGACGAGCGCATCGGTATACTCGACGAACGCCATCACGCGTTCGGGATCCGCCTGGGCGTCGGGGGTTCGCACCTCGACCGTGCCGTGTTCGGAGTGGGGTCGAACGTCGAACCACAGTTCGCCGCGGTCGTTTATCGATCCGTTTTCGATCATCGTCCGTTCGAACCGCTGGAACGCCTCGAAATCCTCGAACGCCGTCGGGACGCCGGTGTTGGGAAGTCCTTCGAAGATCTTCGCACGTGCGGACTGGAGTCCGGTGTCGTACCCGTTCCAGTACGGTGAGTTCGCCGACAGCGCGAGGATGATCGGGAGATACCAGCGGAGTTCGTTGGCGATCCAGACGGCCTTGTCGGCGTCGTCGACGCCGACGTGGACGTGAAGCCCGGCGGTCGTGTTCCGGTGCTGTGGGTACTGAATCCGCTCCAGTTGGGAGCGGTATCGGGGTTTCTCGGCGTGTTCCAGTTCGCGCCACCTCGCTACCGGATGGAGTCCGGCAGCGGCAACGCCGTAGCCGTGTTCGCGAGCGTGTTCGACCAGTGCGGATCTGACTTCGTCGAGAACTCCACGAGCGTCGGAGAGCGAATCGATCGTCGGTGTCTGGGTCTCGAGGACGCATTTGAACAGTTCGTGATCGAGTCGATCGACCAGTATCTCCGGTGGATCGGAACCGTACACCAGTTCGTCGGTGCCCGCGGTCGGTCGCCCTTGATCGTCCACGACGAAAAACTCCTCTTCGATCCCGAGTGTCCCGTTTCGGTCGAAGGCGTCACGCGAGCCCAGATCCATTGACGGGTGTTCTGCGCCGGCCACTATATAAGGTACGGCATCGGCGGTTTGGGCCGCACAGTCGCGGATCGATAACGGTTTCAGCTGCCAGCAAGCCCTCTCAGTATGAGGGTTCACTCGGACATCCGGCTCGGCGTGCGGGACGCGCTTCCGTTTCTCCTCGGCGTCGTCCCGTTCGCGCTCGTCACCGGCATCGCGTCCGTCGATGCCGGACTGACGCCGGTACAGGCGGTCGCCATGTCGGTCATCGTCTACGCTGGGGCCGCCCAGCTCGCGGCGATCGATCTGCTGGGCAGTACGGCTCCACTCGCTGTCGTCGTTGGCACGGCGATCATCATCAACCTCCGTATGATGATGTACTCGGCGTCGATCGCGCCGTATCTGATCGATCTCCCGCGTCGCACCCGTACGGGGATGGCCTACTTCCTAACTGATCAGGTGTACGCGATGTCGATCGCCGAGTTCTCCCGCAACGAGGAGCGCGATCGGGTCAGATACTTCGTCGCTCTCGGTGCAACGCTGTGGATCGTCTGGGTGGTCTGTACGGCTATCGGCGTCGTCGTCGGGGCGGGCGTCCCGCCCGAGCTGGAGCTCTCCTTCGCGGTGCCGCTCATCTTCCTCGCGCTGCTCGTTCCGGCGATGAAGGATCGTCCGACGACCGTTGCCGGCGGCGCCGCGGGAGCCGTCGCAGTAATGGCAGCGGGCGTGCCGTTCAACCTCGGGCTCCTGATCGGGGCGCTCACCGGCGTCGCGGTCGGTCTCGCCGTCGAGATAGGTGAGAACGTATGACTACCGGCTACGGCTCCGTCTCAATCTGGGCAGTCATCCTCGTCGTCGGCATCGCGACGTATGCCATTCGGCTCTCCTTCATCTACCTGTTCGGGCGTATCGACGGTGTCCCGCCGATGCTCGAGCGCGCGCTCCGGTTCGTTCCGCCCGCGGTACTCGCCGCACTCGTCCTGCCGGATCTGCTCACGATTCGGCCGTCATTCCTCGGGACGCTGCTCGACGAACGGCTGCTCGCGGGCGCCGTCGCCGGCGTCGTCGCCTGGCGAACCGAGAACGTACTCGCGACGATCGCCGTCGGAATGACCGTACTGTGGCTGCTTCGTTTCGTCGTGCTCGCCTGACTACCGTTCCGTCGCCGTCACTCCCTCCCTTGGCCGTCGAATCGGCCGGTCGCGTGGAGGGCGAGGAGGGTGGCCGTCGCGAAGCCGAGTACCGCTGCGAACACCACTGCTGCGCTGCTCATCCCCGCTCCGAGTATTCCCGCCTCGCGAACTGCGACGAACTCGTCGCGGACGAACTCGCCGGCGATGACGCTGGCGACGGCGAAGAGCACGACGCCCCCGGCGTTGAGCGCGGTGCTCGGTGACGCCTCGACGCCGGTGCTGTTGAGCAGGACCACGACGATCGCGATCGCGAACGGGGTTCCGACGAGACCGAAGGCGAGTACGAGCACGAGCAGCGGGAAGAACGCTCCCTCGATGAACGCACCGCCGGCGCTGACCAGCGCGACACCGGCGACGAGTGCCCGATAGCGCGCGTCGCTCACGTCGGTTTCCCAACCGAGCTTGTCCGCGAGGAGGTACGGTGGGACGATCGTGTTCCCGCCGAGCGTCGACACCGCGGCGCCGAGTAACCCCGCGAAGAACAGCGCCTGGGCGTGCGGTCCGGCGATCGGCCCGAGCGATTCGGCGGCACTGACCGCGTCGAGCGGCCCCTCGATTCCGGCGAGCACGCCGGCTGCGACGAAGAAGATCGCAACGCTGTACAGCCCGAAGGCGACCACCATCGACGAGTAGATGTCGAACCGGGCGACGTCGCTGTCAGCGTCCGTCCAGCCGCGTGCACGGACCGTGTACGTCTGCATCGTGACGATCGTCACGTGAACGGCACCGCCGAGGACCCCGGCAACGACGACTGCGGCACCGACACCACCGGGTAGCTGTGGAACGAGCCCGCCAGCGGCGCCCGCGACGTCGATCGGGACGACGAACAGCGAGGCGATAAAGACGAGGACGACCGCCGAAACGACGATCTTGGCGCCGATCTCGGCGAACCGGTAACCGCCGCCTGCGAGACCGACGGCGAGGACGATCGCCCACGCGATCCCCCAGAGCCGCGCGTCGACTCCAGTCAGCAGAGAGCTCACGTCCGCGAGCGTCTTCATGATGACGAGCTGGGCCAACCCGGCGGCGAGAAAGACGTCCACGACGAGGAGCCACGCCCACAGCTCACCGAGCTGTTCCTCGACGGTCGCGACGATCCCCTGTTCGGTGCCGAGCGCGAGCTTCGTCGCCAGATACTGTGCGAGCGCGCCGAGCAGTGCCGAGAGCACGACGACCCACAGGAGCGAGTAGCCGAAGCCGGCACCCGCCGCGAGCAAGCTACCCATCGTCGCCGGCCCGGCAGCGATCGCACCGGCGAGCCACGTCGGGCCGAGCCGAGAGACGAACTCCCGGACGTTTCGAACCATACCGCCGGAGACGACCCCCCTCTAATAAACCCTTACCACTCGGTCGTACGACGGACGATTATTTCGGTGTCGCGACGATCCCGAGATGGTCGTCGTGGAATGGCTCGAGCCGTTCGGTGGCGAGGATCTCGTAGCCGTCCTCCAGCGTCGACAGCGCGTCCTCGAACACGTCGTTCGGATCCCGGGTGACGTCCTCGCTTCGCGCCTTGATCGCGAGGAGGAGCCTGCCTCCCTCTCGGAGGAACCGGCGGTTCGTCAGCGCGACGTCGGCCTGTCCGCGCGTCGCGACGTCCTGAACGATCGCGTCGACCGGTTCGACGACGTGTGCGTACGTTTCCGGCGCGCGGGCGTCCTTCAACAGCGGAACGAGGTTTTCGCGGGACTCCGCCACGTCGAGGAGATCCCGGACTGGACGCGCGGCGAACTCGACGGCGTAGGTCGGACCGGCGAAATCTGCGACGTGGCTGACCGTCGTCCCCGCAGCCGCGCCGAGATACAGTACCGTCTCACCGCCCGAGAGTCCCGTTTCCATCTCCCGTTCCAGCATCGCGCCGAGCTTCGAGCGGTGGGGATCCCAGCGCCGCCATCCGTCGGTGGTCCCCTCTCCGTACGTCGGCTCGCCTTGCGTCGCGAGCGCCTCCCGGTCGCTGAACCGCTGGCGCTCGACGCCGGAGGGAAGCGTCATTCGGAATCACGCGCTCGAATGCGCTCGATCCGTCGGGCCAGTTGTTCGTCGAGTTCCGGTTTCCGCTCCCCCGAGTAGTGGTCCACGCGGGCGGCGATCGCGAGCTTGCCGGCCAGCGCCCGTGCCGCCGATCCGCGATTCGCCGGCGGCGTCCCGTTGACCGCTTCGTGGGTGAAGATGACGCCGTGTTTCGGTGACGGCGCCCGACCGCGGAGATGCGCGAACAGCGCCTCCTCGGCGCCGAGAACCTGGACCGTTCCGGCGGGTTTCTTCGCTAGCGACTCGAGCCCGCCGGCGAGCGCGATCAACCGAGCTGCGAGTACCGGGCCGGCCAGCGCCGAGAGGTTCGGTGCCACGTCGGGAGTCGCCCGCTCGACGTGAGCCCGGAGGGACGCCCGCTCGTCGTCGAGATCACGAACCCGTCGAGCGAGCGAGACGAGGGGATCGTCGTCGTCTCGTTCGGCCAGCTCCCGGGCGTATTCGATGCCGGTGTCGGCGTCTTCGATCCGGCTTCCTGCCCACTCGGCGACGCGCTCGGCGAGTTCGTTCGCGACGCGAGCGCTGTCGTCCATCGCTCTGACCGCGTGGATCAGCTGCTGGTCGTCGGCGCCCTCTCGTTCCCGAACTTCCCGCCGCGCCGCGTAGATCGCCGCCTCGTGGAGTCGGTCGTAATACTCCGCCTCCGACGCGACGTACCCGGATTCGACGGCGAGCCGCGGCCACTCTCGTGGCCGTTCGGCACGCCCCTCGACTATCGCGTCACCGGCGGCTTCGACGTCCCCCGGATCCACGTCAGAAAACCAGCCCGCTTCCGCGGCGTCGGTTCCGTCGGTCATCGTCCTCCCGTAGTCGGCCGCCTCGTATATGCGTTCCCGAACGAGGGCGCCGAAGCGGAGCGCACGGGGAGTCAGTCGGTGAGGCATTCGCCATCGTTTATACGATCCCGCCACGTGATGGACCAATGACTCCTGGGAACGACGGCTCAGAGGACAGCCACCGCGAGTTCGAGCTTCGAGACGTCTTCGCGCAGTTGGACGAACTGGAGGAGACGGTCACGAGTTCTCGAGAGCGACGGGAAGTACAGCGAACGAGGCGGATGCTCGAGCGGCTCCCCGGCGGTGAACGCATCCGGAAGTACACCTCCCGGGATGTCGCCGAGGGGTTCATCGGCGGAATCATCTTTTCGCTCCCGCTGCTCGTCGAGGACGGCGTCTTCGAGATCGCCGAGTGGTTCGTCGAGTTCACTCTCGGTCCAGTGCCGATACTGCTCGCAATCAACGTTTTCTTCGTCGTCGGGTTGGTTGCGGGTCTGCTCTACTACACAGACATCCGCGACGTACAGATCAGACTCCTCTTCGGGTTCGTCCCGAAGCGACTGACCGGGGTGTTGACGATATCGATCCTGGTCGCTGCCGGGACGATGCTCGTGTGGGGCCGACTCCACGCGGATGACCCCACCACTCTCGAGCAGTTCAGTCGTATAACGGTCATCTGGGCGGCCGCTGCATTGGGTGCCACGCTCGGGGACATCCTCCCCGGCGAGAGCAGCGGCGACGACCTCGCCAAGGTGATTGCCGACCTCGGCGACGGAGGCGGGGACAATCACGGAGTCGACGACACTTCTGCGGAGAATACCGACGTGGGGATCGAGGACTCGAACTGATCGTTCACTCTGTTCGTCAGAAAGGGAGAACGGTCTGATCACATCGACCGTTCAGGGACCTGCTCGGGGAAGGGGCTCTCGGAGAGGTTTTGCTCACCCTGTCGACGACTGTGGCTGCTCGTGTTCGGCGAGTATCTCGACGATTTCGATCAGGAGCGAGACCACGAGCGGACCGACGATGATCCCGATTGCGCCGACGGTGAGGATGCCGCCGACGAAACCGACGAAGTAGAGTCCCGCCGATATCTCCCCCGCTCGGTCGGCGAGTTGGGTTCTGATCACTGCGTCCGGAACGAGCGAGACGAAAAGGAGTCCGAGAACCAACACGGTGAGAGCCCGAAACGTAGCACCGACCAGGAGATCGCTCGCTGCCAGCGCCACGATGAGAACGCTCGGCCCGACGACCGGGATGAACTGGAGGACGCCCGCAATAACGGCCAGTAAGAATGGAGAGCCGTATCCCAGAATCGAAAACAGCAGGAGTGCGAGTAGAAACGTCGCCACTGCCGTCGTCGCCTGCAGAACGTAAATCGAGTACAGCGTCGTGCGGGTTCGGAGGTGCAAACGCATCGGGATGTCGTGGTACTCCGGCGGAACCACTCTGAACGCGGCGGTCCTGACGGCAGTCGGTCGGTAGAGCATCCCGTAGACCAGAAACGTGAACACGGCGAGTGCGAGCACGAGTCTCGGCGCTGCAGCGGCGACCGCGATCGCCAGTTGCCGGATGCTCACCTGTGCAGCGTCGACCAGCGGTGCCGTCTCCACGACCAACTCGAAACCACCTGCGGTGATCGGAACCGTTTCGGGAAATCGCCCGAGAATCTCGAACAGCTGAATCCGTCGTCGATAGAGGACGTACAGTACCGGCGCCACGAGGAGAACGACGACGAGGAACGCGACGGCTGTCGCAGTCGCACTCGCGACCCGACGGGACAGCCCTCGTCTCACGAGTTGCTGGCGGAACGGATACAGCACGTACGCGACAGTGATCGCGAAAACCACGGTCTGGAGCACTTCCGCCAGCACGACTGCGGTAAGTACAGCGAATGCGACGAGCAACACTCCGAGGATTCGGCGGCGATCGAAAACCATGTCATCGTGTAGCAATGGTTGAACAAAATCGTTCCGATGGCGCCCAGTCGGTCATGTCGAGAGCGTTCCGGCGTCTCGAACTCGACCGATAGAGCGAGAAGGTTCTCGAGGAGAGCGGTGTCGTCGACAGTCAGTAGCTCATTCGACGGCCACGCGGTCGACGATCGTGGGCCGAACGGCCGTCCTGCCCCCACCCTTTTGCCGTCGCCCCGAGATTGTACGGCGGAGAGATGGAGACACTGCCGACGTCGTTGCCGTTCGAGGATCCGATTTTGGTGTTCGCGCTGGCAGTGGTCTGCTTTCTCGTCGCGCCGATCCTCATGGAGCGATACCGGTTGCCGGGAATCGTCGGTATCATCCTCGTCGGCGCCCTCATCGGGCCGAACGCGCTCGGTCTCCTCGACCGCGGCGAGACCATCGTCCTCCTCGGCAACGTCGGCGTCGTCTATCTGATGTTTCTCGCCGGACTCGAGATCGACCTCGCGGAGTTTCGGAACAACCGCGCCCAGAGCGTCGGCTTCGGACTTCTCTCGTTTCTCGTACCACAGGTCAGCGGCACCGTCGTCGGCGTCTATCTCCTCGGGTTCTCGTGGCTCACGGCACTGCTCTTCGCCTCCGTATTCGCGTCACACACGCTGCTCGCCTACCCCGTAGTCAGTCGACTCGGGATCGGTGACAACCGCGCGGTCACAGCGACGATCGGCGGTACCATCTTCACCGATACGCTGGCGCTTTTGGTGCTCGCCGTCGTCGCCGCGGCGGCCGTCGGCGACGTGACCGTCGGGCTCTGGCTGCAACTCGTCGCCGGGCTCGTGCTCTTTTTCGGCGGGACGTGGTTCCTCGTCCCCCGCGTCGGTCGGTGGTTCTTCCGGACCGTTCACGAGGAGAGCTACTTCGAGTACCTGTTCGTCATCGCAGTCGCGTTCGTCGCCGCCTACGCCGCCGAGATCGCTGGGTTCGAGGCCATCATCGGTGCGTTCGTCGCCGGGCTCGCGATCAACCCGCTCGTTCCACGCCACGGCGTTCTGATGAACCGCGTCGAGTTCGTCGGGAACGCCCTTCTGATCCCGTTTTTCCTGCTGTCGGTCGGGATGCTCGTCGATTTCCGTATCGTGTTCGGTACACCGGCTACGCTGATCCTCACCGGCGTACTCGTGGCGATGACCGTCGCGACGAAACTGGGCGCCGCAGCGACCGCCGGCTGGCTCTACGGCTACACCACCGACGAGGTCGGCAGCGTCTTCGGACTCTCCGTGGGACAGGCGGCAGCGGCCCTCGCCGTGACGCTCGTCGGATTCGAGATCGGTCTCTTCGACGACGCCCTCGTCAACGCCGTCGTCCTCATGATTCTCGTCATCAGCGTCCTCGCCCCGACCGTCACGGATCGATACGGCCGCAATATTGCGCTGGCCGAAGAGCAGCCCTACGAACTAACCGACACGCCCCAGCGGATACTGCTACCCTTCTCACAGGATTCGAAATACCACGAGGAACTGCTCGACGTCGCGATGCTCCTCCGGAAGCCGGACTCTACGGAGCCGATCTACACTCTCACGGTCGTCCGCCCCGGATCGGGCGATCGGACGGACGCCGCCGTCGCGAACGCCGAGCAGAACCTCGACAGATCGGCAGCATACGCCGCCGGGGCGGAGGTACCTATCGACTCCCAGACTCGCGTCACCGGCAACGTCGCCAGCGGTATCGTCCGCGCCGCGACGGAAAATCGGGCCTCGACGGTCCTCATCGGCTGGGACGGCGCCGACTCGCGGACACAGAGTACGTTCGGCAGAACCATCGATCGCGTTCTCCGACAAACCAGCCAACAGGTCGTCGTCACGCGCGTCCACAGCCCCCTCAACGTCACTGAGCGCGTCGCTGTCCTCCTCCCGCCGGAGATCGACCACAACGACGGCTTTTACGAAGCGGTGCGTTCGGTCAAGATCCTCGCAAACGGCCTCGGGGCGGACCTTCACGCCTACGCCGTCGGTGGCGACCCCGAACACTACCGGACGCTGCTGAACCGCGTCTCCCCGGACGTGTCGGTCTTCGTTCACGGCGTCGACGGGTGGAGTGACGTCTACGAACTGCTGGAGGGGATCGCGGCGGACGAGTTCGTCGTCGCGATGAGCGCCCGACGCGGCCGTCTCGGCTGGCACGCCGAACTCCAGACGCTTCCCAAACGGATCGCGACCACCACGCCGGGGAACTTCGCCGTCGTCTATCTGCGCGCCGAACGAACCGGAGACGAGCGACGGTTCCTGGAGCTGTAGCTGCGCCGTCGTGCTTTCACTCAAAACGAGCCCTTCGAACCAGAGAGCGCCGCCTACGCTGTCCAACGGAGCGCTTTTTGGTCCGCTTCGTGAGGTGTCACTATGGATCGTTTACCGTCAGAACCGGAGCCGTTCCGGTACGACACGGAGGTCGAGCCGGGGGAACGGCGACAGATCAGGTGCGAAATCGGGGAGAGCTACCTCGGCGATCCGGTCGAGATCCCGATCACGATCATCAACGGGAAACACCCCGGGAAGACGGTGTTTTTCAGTGCGGCGATCCACGGTGACGAACTCAACGGAGTCAAGGTCGTCCAGGAGATCGCCGATCGGTACTCACCGGGAGAGATCCACGGAACGATCGTCTGCCTACACGTCTGTAACGTCCCCGCCTACGAGGCACAGCAGCGCTACACTCCGATATACGACCAGGACATGAACCGGTCGTTTCCGGGACGGGCGCGCTCCAATACCACCGAGCGCATGGCGAATCAGATCTACCGCCGATTCGTCGCCCCGTGCGATCTCGGCGTCGATTTCCACACGTCGACTCGCAACCGAACGACGATCTACCACGCCCGCGCCGACCTAACGAACCCAGCAGTGGAGCGACTGGCGCGGGCGTTCGCGACGAACGTCGTGCTGTACGGAGAGGGTGACGAAGGCTCACTACGTTCGGTGGCGACCGCTGACGGAACGACGACCGTCACGATCGAGATGGGTCGAGCCCATCGGTTTCAGCCGGTTCTCATCGAGAAAGCTCTGGAAGGAGTCGAAAGCGTACTCGCGGAGTACGAGCTGCTGCCGGGGGAGCCGGTCCACTGGCCGGGGTGGTACAAGACGACCGCCGCGGACAGCACGAAGCGGTGGCTCCGAGCGGATATCGGCGGCCTCGTCGAGATGGAGTGGGGTCCGTATCCCCTCGTTCACGAGGGCGAGGCGATCTGTACGATATCGGATCACTTCAAGACCGAGGAGCACACGGTCACGGCCCCGTTCGACGGGCTCATCGTTGGATCGCTCGAGAACCCCGTCGCTGCGCCGGGGCATCCCCTCTGTCATCTCGTTCGGTTGGACGAGGGAACGCTGGCGGAGATAGAACAGGAGATCGCTGCCGGCGACTTCGACGGCTACCGTGCCCACGGCGACGCCTGGGTCGACGACTGACGGAGCGATCGATGCTCGAGGCTCCAGTCGCGTCTACGCGCCGCCTCGAGCGTTCCGGCGCCGGACGCCGACGAAGTAGGCCGGCGTCGCTCCCCACCGCCGATCGAACGACGTTTCGACGGCGAAGACGACCTCCCAGCCGCCCGCTCGCTCGAACCGGCTTCGGATCTCGGCCGGCGTGATCCCGTAGATCTCACGGCTACGCCGACGTGCGTCACCGAGCACGCAGTAGAGCCCGCCCTCCGCGACGACGTCGCCGAGCCCGTCGACGAACCACTCCCGCTCGCGGTCACCGAGAACGTGAAACATCGCCGAGTCGACGACCGTTCGAAAGGAGAAGCCGGCGTCGGCGAGTTCCGACAGCCGGAGCGCATCCCAGACGAGAAAGTGAGCGCGGATCCGCCGCCACCGGGCTTTGCTCGTCGCCTGCTCGATCGCGAACGCGGAGATGTCGATGCCGAGCACGTCGTGGCCGGCTCTGGCCAGAAGCAGCGACAGTTCGCCGGTTCCACAGCCGACGTCCAGAACGGGACCGCGAACGAGTCCCGCCTCGAGGAGCCGAACGAATGCGCGCTGCGGGCGCCCGATGTCCCAGTTCGGGACTCCGGTGTAGGCGGCGTCGTAGACGTGCGCGATCGGACGACGATGCCGCCCTTGGGTGACGCTCATCGAACCTCTCCAGCGTGGCTCATTCGCCGACGTCCGATCTCCGCGGTCGGCGCTCACTTATCGCGTCGACACGCGTCGAGGATCACGGTTTCTCCTCGCCGTGCATCCATTCGAGTGCGGCCTGCAGCCCCTTCTCGTCCCTGATCTCGCGGAACCGCTCGGGAGCGGCCGTCTCCATCGTCAGCGTCCCGACGAACTCGCTAACGCGACCGTGGCGACGGTATCCCTGCGTTTCCTGGACGTCGTTTATCATGTCCTTGACGATCGCGACGGCGGTGGTCGGCGTCTTGAGGATCTCGTCGATCTCCTCGTCGACCGCAGTCTCGAGTTCACCCTCAGGGACGACGCGGTTGACGATTCCCATTCGTTCGGCCGCCGGAGCATCGATCGTCTTCCCGCTGTAGAGGAGTTCGCGAGCGTGTTTCAGGGAGTTCGTCACGAACGGCAGCACGAATTTCGGCGGCGGTTCGCCGAAATGCATGTCGGGATAGCCGAACGTCGACTCCTCGGTAGCGAAGGTGAGGTCACAGCAGAGCGCCAGATTGCATCCGCCGGCCAGCGCCGGCCCGTCGACTGCCGCGATCACCGGTATTCTGAGCGAGAACACAGTCTCCAGGTGAGTTCGCTGGTCGAGGATCCGGTCGTCCGTCGAACGGTCGACCTCCTCGTCGCCGATGTCGTAACCCGCTGAGAACGCCCGGCCGTTCCCGCTGACGACGGCGACGCGAACGCCGTCGTCGGCATCGGCACGTTCGAGGGCGGCCTCGAACTCCTCGAGGAGCGTTTCGTTCAGGGCGTTGAGCGACTCCGGTCGATCGAGCCGAACGTGTGCGACGGCGCCGTCAACGTCGTACTCGATACAGTCGTATCCTGACATGCGAAACCGCACGCGTGACGGCTACAAAACCGTTAGCCCTGCAGAAATCGAGCGATCGCCCCGTCGAACGCGGCGCCACGGTGGAGTATCGCCTCGTGGCCGGTGTCAGGGAGCCGGACGAACCGCCCGTCGTGCCGTTCGGCGGTGGCCTCGAACTCGCCGATCCCGAAGAACGGATCGCCCGTTCCGCCGACGACGAGCGTCGGGACGTCGACCGATCTCTCCGGTTCGTACGAGAGACAGGCCGATACCGTAATTCCGAAATCGTCCGGTGACCGTGGATGATCGACGACGAGATCGTATGCGGTCGCAGCGATCCGGCCCGCTCGACGAAGCCACCCCACCGTAACGACGTCGACGCCGGAGCGGTAGACGCTCGCCCACTCGCCCCGGTCGGCCCACGCCCGCCAGCGCTCGAGGAGCGCTACACCGGCCGCCGACGGCCGACTCGCCGCGAGTCCGAAGATCAGCGATCGGACCCTCTCGTCGCTCGAAGCCAGCCGTTCGGCAATGGTGCCGCCCATCGAGATCCCGAGCACGTCGGCGGGACCGATCCGATCGAGGACGTCTCGGTAACCCGACGCGATGTCGGCAATCGTCGTTCCGGGTCGAAGTCCGCGTGGGCGACTCACCATACAGACGCGGCGATCGAACGCGTTCGCACACCGTCGACAGTACGCGGCGACGAGCAGGGTGAACCACGGCGCGTCGTCGACGCGGCAGAGCGGGTCGTTAAGCCCCGGAACCACGAGAAGTGGCCGGCCGGATCCCCACTCGACGGTCGGATGTCCGGCGATCGTCGTTGCGAGCACGTTCCGACAGAGCAGCGCAGCCGTGTAATCCCCATCGATCGCCGATACGGTTTTGTATCTCGTCGCTGTGGGGTGGTGTATGTCGAACGAGGACACCGTTGTCGTCGATCTCTATCTCGAGACGTCGCTCGTGACCGCTCTCGACGAGTTCCGAGAGCAACGGGGCTACGACGACCGATCCGCAGTCGTACGCGCCGCGATCGACCGAAGCGATCGCTTCTGACCGCCGGTACGTCGGTCTTTATGAGTCGCCGGTGACGACGTTATCGTATGCGCGACGCGTACGTCGTCGGCGCGGGTCAGTCGAACTACGGCTCGTTCCCCGACGAAAGTTACCGGTCGCTGTTTCGGACCGCCGTCGAGAACACGGTGGACAGCGTCGACAATGGTATCGCAATCGAGGAGATCGACGAGGCCTACGTCGGTACTCTCGGTGTCGGCGGCCGCCAACTCGGACTCGCCGGACCGGCGGTCACAGAGCACGTCGGGTTGCACGGTGTCCCCGTGACGAGAGTCGAAAACGCCTGTGCCGCCTCCGGGTATGCCGTCCGCCAGGCCGTCATGGCGGTTCGGTCCGGCATGGCAGACGTCGCTCTCGCGGGCGGTGTCGAGGTGATGACCGATCTCTCCGGCGACGCCGTCCGCTACTGGCTCGGCGTCTCCGGTGAAACCGAGTGGGAGCGACTCTCCGGAACGACGTTCGCCGGAGTGTACGCCCAGATGGCGAGCGCACACATGCGCGAGTACGGAACGACGAAGGAGCAGCTCTCCCACGTCGCGGTGAAGAACCACGACAACGGAGCGAAGAACCCGAAGGCGCAACTCGGATTCACCTGCACGCTCGAGGACGCGGTCAACGCGCCGTCGGTCGCCGATCCGCTGACGCTGTATCACTGCTGTCCGACGACCGACGGTGCCGCCGCGGCGCTGATCGTGAGCGAGGACGTCGTCGAGGAGTTCACGGACGAACCGATCCGCGTCGCCGGCGTCGGCGCCGCCTCCGATCGCGTCGGACTCTTCCAGCGCGACAGCTACAACGCCGTCCCGGCGGCCGAAAAGGCGGGAGCGTCGGCGTACGAGGAGGCAGAGCTCGGTCCGGAGGCGCTCGACTTCGCCGAAGTCCACGACTGCTTCGCGATCGCCGAACTGATGGCTTACGAGGACCTCGGTTTCTGCGAGCGCGGCGAGGCCGGGCCGTTCGTCGAGTCGGGTGCCACGCGTCGAGACGGCGAGTTACCGGTGAACACGTCCGGCGGTCTCAAATCCAAGGGTCACCCGATCGGCGCGACCGGTGCCGGACAGGTCGTCGAGGCGTTCGATCAGCTGCGGGGACGCGCCGGCGAGCGACAACTCGACGATCCGAAGGTGGGGCTCACCCACAACGTCGGTGGCTCCGGCGGTGCGGCCGTTGTTCACATCTTCGAGAAGGAGGAGGGTAGCGCATGAGCCGCGGTATCCGATCGATCGGTGCGTACGCTCCGTCCAACCGGATCTCCGCCGACGCGTTCGCGGACGCGTGGGGTCGCTTCGACGCACCCGGCATCGAGACGAAGGCGGTTCCCGACGCAGACGAGGACGCGCTCACGATGGGCGTCGAAGCGGCACGGCGCGCGCTGTCGGTGATCGGCGTCGACGGCGCCGACGTCGATTCGCTCTCCTTTGGGACCACCTCGCCGCCGCTGGCCGAGGAGGAGCTGACTGCCCGGCTTGGATCGTTCCTCGGCGTTCCGGATACCGCCGAGCGACGGAGCTACGGCGGCAGCACACGCGCCGGTGTCGACGCGCTCGTCGATGCGCTCGGCCGCGAGGGGACCGAGCTCGTGATCGCTTCGGACTGTCCGAGCGGCGAGCCGGACGATTCACGGGAGCACGCCGCCGGTGCCGGTGCTGTAGCGTTCGTCGTCGGAGCCGACGCGCCGGCCACCGTCGTCGAGCGGACGGAGTACACCGACACCTACCCCGGAACTCGGTTCCGCCAGCGCGGTAGCGACACGATCGACGGACTCGACATCGGCACGTACGACCGTGCGGCGTTCATCCAACCTGTCGCTGCAGCCGTCAGTGCGCTCGACTCGAAGGAAGCCGATGCGGTGGCTCTCCAGGCGCCGAACGGGAAGCTCCCCTACAGGGCGACGGGGCCCGCCGGCATCGACAACGGGGACGTCGCCGCGGTCGAAACGGTCTCGTCGCTCGGAGATACGGCCGCCGCAAGCGTCCCGCTCTCGATCGTCAGATCGTTCGAGGCTGGCAACGACCGTACGCTCGCCGTCGCGTGGGGCTCCGGCGCCGGTGCAACCGCGCTCGTCATCGAGGGAACGGCACCCGTAGACGCCGCCATCGAGGGTGGCTCCGAGATCGACTATCCGGCGTATCTCCGTCGACGGGGGGACATCGTCGGCTCGAAGCCGGACGGTGGAGCCGCACACGTTCCCGTTCCGACGTGGCGCAGGAGCCTGCCGCAGCGACACCGCCACGAGGCCGGTCGCTGTCCGGAGTGCGGCGCTGTGGCGTTCCCGCCGGAGGGTGCCTGCGCGTCCTGTGGCTCACTCGCGGCGTTCGAACCGGTCGAACTCCCGCTCGACGGTGTGGTCGAAGCGGCGACGACGATCGGACAGGGCGGCGCACCGCCGGAGTTCGCGGACCAGCAGGCCAAGCAGGGGGCGTTCGGCGTCGCGATCGTACGGTTCGAAGCCGATGGCGAGGTCGCGATCCCGATGCAGGCGACGGGGGACGTCGAGGTCGATCGGACGGTCCGTGCGGTCCCGAGACGGATCTACGTCGAGGAGTCGGTTCCGCGGTACGGGCTGAAGGCGCTTCCGAAGTAGTCGGATCGTGAGCTTCTTTTTCCGCCGCATCGGGAGATAGTTCATGCATCCGCGTGCACGAGAGTTCTCCGAGTTAGCGGCGGCAGAGTACGGATTCGAAGTCGACGTCTACGAGTTCCCGGAAGGGACGAAGACGGCTGCAGACGCGGCCGACGCGATCGGCTGTTCCGTCGCACAGATCGCTTCCTCGATCGTTCTGAGTGCGGACGGAGCGCTCGTCGTCGTGGTCACGAGCGGGGCGAACCGCGTCGATCTGACGAAGGTGGCGTCGATACTCGACGTTTCGGCGGAATCCGTCGAGATGGCCGACGCCGGCCCGATCCGCGAGACCATCGGCTGGTCGATCGGCGGCGTCCCGCCGTTCTGCCACGAGACCGACGTCCCGGTGTTCATCGACGAGACGCTGCTGGAACACGACGAGCTGTGGGCTGCTGCCGGCACACCCGAGGCCGTCTTTCCCATCCCGCCCGAACGACTGCGGCGAATCTCCGGTGGCGAACCCGCCGACGTCATCGAGTAGCCGCGATTCCCCCGAAACCGTGGACACGTTCACAACTCGGGATCGTATTTGATGCCATATTATTAAAATACCTCTCTTAGATAACAATACTTTTGTGCGACGACGGTGTATCGCCGTCAATGACACCGACACGGCGATCTCTGCTGAAGAGTGGCGCTGGCGTGCTCGCCGCCGGCACGCTCGCGGGATGTACCGAGGATCTCGTCGACGGTAGCACCGAGTTCGACTCTGGCTACGCGACCTTCTTCACGCTGTGGGACTGGGCCGAGCAAGTGAGCGGCGACGATGTCGCGTTCGAGAACCCGATCGAGGTCGGACAGATGGGTCACGGCTGGGAACCGCCGGGGGACATCGCCGCGGATATCGCTGCGACGGACGCGTTCGTCTATCTCGACACGCCCGAGTTCTCCTGGGCCCAGGACGTGGCGACAACGCTGGAATCCGACTACGACGACGTCGCCGTCATCGACGGAATGGCCGGACTGGACGATCAGCTCCTCGACTGGAACCACGAGGGCGATGGTCACGACCACGACGACGATCACGATCACAACGATCATGACGATGATCACGGTCACGACCACGTTCACGTCGCCGATCTGGAGATCATCGACCGAGAGCACGACGAAATCGTCGCGGACGTACACGGCGACCACTGGCACGGTGGCCTCCCGTCGGTTCCCGAAGGCGAATACGTGTCGCTGGGAGCCGTCTTCACCGACGACGACGGCGAGGAGATCCCCATCGGCGAGGACGAGGAGTATCAGCTGAACGCTCGCGTCGCCGACGATGCCGAGGCGATCGTCTCGGTCGACTCCCACGGTGATCACGTCCACGTTCACGGTGACGACCACGGCGAGACCGAGATCGTCTTCCAGCTCTACCACGGCGACCACGCCGATTGGGAATCACCGCCGATCACGATAGTCGTCGACGACCACGGGCACGACGATCACGACGACGACCACGGGCACAACGATCACGACGACGATCACGACCACGACGACGATCACGATCACGACGACGATCACGATCATGACGACGACGGTCACGACCACGTCCACGTCGCCGATCTGGAGATCATCGACCGAGAGCACGACGAAATCGTCGCGGACGTACACGGCGACCACTGGCACGGCGGCCTCCCGTCGGTTCCCGAAGGCGAATACGTGTCGCTGGGAGCCGTTTTCACTGACGACGACGGCGAGGAGATCCCCACCGGTGAAGACGAAGAGTACCAGTTGAACGCTCGCGTCGCCGACGATGCCGAGGCGATCGTCTCGGTCGACTCCCACGGTGATCACGTCCACGTTCACGGCGACTCGATCGGACGCACGTCCCTCGTCTTCCAGCTCTACCACGGCGACCACGCCGACTGGGAATCACCGCCGATCGACGTCCGGGTCGTCGAGGAGGGTCACGACGACCACGATCACGGCTTCTACGACCCGCATGTCTGGGTCGATCCGGTGCTCGCGAAGGACGTCGTCGACAACATCGCCGACGGCCTCGTCCGCGCGGACCCGGATAACGCCGAATCGTACCTCGAAAACGCGGAGGCGTACAAGGGAGAGCTCGACGAGCTCGACGCAGCCTTCGAGGAGATGATGGACGACGCCGACCGGGACGTGGCGGTGCTGGCCGGCCACGACTCCTTCCAGTATCTCGAGGCGCGGTACGGCTTCCGGCTACACTCGCCGGTCGGCGCATCGCCCGACGAGGAGCCGACGTCGACGGAGATCGCCGACACGATCGATTTCGTCGACGAACACGGGATCGACGTGATCCTCTACGACCACTTCGGGTCGCCGAACCTCGCGGAGACGATCGTCGAGAACAGCAGCGCATCCGAAGTGGTCGCCGTCTCGCCGGCGGAAGGAACCACCGCGGAGTGGGCCGACGACGACTGGGGCTACGTCGACCAGATGCGGGAGATCAACGTCTCGGCGTTCCGGAAAGCGCTCGGGGCCGACTGATCGATCCGCGAAATGGAAAACGTAAACCTCGACGAGCCGAAAGACGGCTCACGAACCACCGTGAGTACGATCGTCGACGTCGCCGACGTTTCGTTCGCCTACGGCGACCAGCTTGCGGTGGATAACGTCTCGTTGACCGTCGAGTCGGGAGATTTCCTCGGGCTGATCGGTCCAAACGGCTCGGGAAAGACGACGCTGCTCCACCTGATGCTCGGGCTGATTACCCCCGACGAGGGAACGATCGAGTTGTTCGGCGAGCCGGTTTCGGCGTTCGACGAGGGTGAACGGATCGGCTACGTCTCCCAGCAGGCGACCGAGAAGGGATCGACGATGCCCGTCACCGTGCGCGAGGTCGTGACGATGGGACGGTTCGCCCACGCGGGGCACAGTCGGCTCACCGACGCCGACGTCGACGTCGTCGACGAGGCGCTTCGAACGGTCGACATCTCTGAACTCGCCGATCGACGAATCAACCAGCTGTCGGGCGGACAGCGCCAGCGCGCCTACATCGCCCGTGCGCTGGCCTCCGAGGCAGACCTGCTCGCACTCGACGAGCCGACGGTCGGCGTCGACGCCGAGTCGCGAGACGAGTTCTACCGGTTGCTCGACTCGCTGAACGACTCCGGAATCACGATCATTCTCATCGAACACGACATCGGCGTCGTCACCGACCGAGCCGACCACATCGCCTGCATCAACAAGTCGCTGTACCACCACGGCGACACCGAATCGTTCGTCGAGAGCGACGCCCTGGAGGCCGCCTACGGCTCCGGGACGCGGGTCGTCCACCACCACCACTGATGAACGGAACGCTCAGAGTTCGGCTGGAGTTGGCGTGTATGGCGATCATCTCCGTCCTCGCCGTCGTGATGATCGGCTTCGTCGTTCTCTACTGGCTGCAGTCGTTCCCGTACGCGTCGACGCTCTACGAACAGTATCGGCTCGGCGGCCGGCTCCTCGACGCCGTCCTCGGGACGAACGTCTTCCGACATCCCTTCATGTGGCAATCGATGGCCACCGGTGTGTTGATCGGCATCGTCGCCCCGCTCGTCGGCACGTATCTCGTCCACCGCGAGATGGCGCTCATCGGCGAGACGCTCGCTCACACCGCCTTCGCCGGCGTCGCCGTCGGCTTCCTCGTCGGCGGCGTCACCGGCTGGGACACGCCGCTTTTGATCTCGGCGCTCGTCGTCGGGATCGCCGGCGCGCTTGGCGTCCAGTGGCTCGCCGAGCGGACGGACACCTACGGGGACGTCCCGATCGCGATCATGCTCACCGGGAGCTTCGCAGTCGGCACGTTGATCATCAGTTACGGTCGCGGCTTCACCGGCATCAGCATCGAGAGCTATCTCTTCGGCAGTCTGGCGGTCGTCACCGTCGAGGGCGCTCGAATGATGACGATTCTCAGCATCGTCGTCGTCGGCGTCGTCGCCTACACGTACAAACAGCTCCTCTTCATCACCTTCGACGAACAGGCTGCACGAGTCGCGCGGTTGAACGTCAACGCGTACAACACGCTGTTGATCGTGATGACCGCCGTCGTCGTCGTCGGTGCGATGCAGGTTCTCGGCGTGATCCTCGTCGCGGCGATGCTCGTCATCCCGGTCGCCGCGGCGACGCAGATCGCCGCGAGCTTCCGGGAGACGCTGTACCTCTCGATCATATTTGGCCAGCTCTCGATCGTCGGCGGCTTCGCCGTCTCGATCGGCTGGTCGATGCCGGCCGGCGGTTCGATAGTCGTCGTCGCGATAGCGTTCTACCTCGCGGCGATCGCCGCATCGGGGCGATCCTCGACGGCGCTGTCGACGCACTGACCGCTCCGATGGTCCGTTAACAGGTTAGCTGTGGGACTCGATAGACGCAACGAGCGAACCCTTCTCCTGTACGCCGACCATCCGCTCGACCGGCTCACCGTCGACGAAGAGATACAGCGTCGGAACGCCCTGAACCTGATAGTTCGCTGCGAGCGACTGGTTCGCGTCGATATCCACCTTCGCGACCGCCGCGTCGGTTTCGGCGGCAATCGCCTCGACAGTCGGTGCGAGCATCTGACAGGGACCGCACCAGTCCGCGTAGAAGTCGACGAGGACGACGCTGTTTTCGGCGAGTAGTTCCTGGAACTGTGCCTCACTCTCGATCGAAACCGGCGTGTCCGGTGTTTCCGGTGCCGACGCCGCCGCGAGTAGCTCCTGTCGTTTCCGCTCTCGGAGCGCTTCGAGTTCGTCGCTGTCGGTCATACGAATCGGTAACCGATCCGACCGCATAAATCTCGCCCCGACCGAGGCGACAACAGTTAAGGGCCGGCAACACCACCGCCACGCTATGGAGACGGAGTCCGTTCCCCAGGAGATTACGACCCTCGTCGGACGTGAAGTGTACTCGAACAACGGCGTCTTCGTCGGCGAAATCGAGGATATCCGTCTGAACCTCGATCAGCAGGAGGTCACCGGACTCGCGCTCGGCGAGATCAACGACGAACTGTTCCGCGGCCGCGTCGGCGCCAACCACGGCGTCATTATACCGTACCGGTGGGTCCGCGCCGTCGGCGACGTGGTGCTGGTAAACGACATCGTCGAACGCCTCGAGCGGGATTCCGACGACGAGTGAGTTAACCGCCGTTTCCGCCTTCGCTTCCACTTCCGCCCTCGACCCCCATCGCGGCGAAGAGCTTCGTTCGAACCGCCTGTTCCGTGAGTTCGAGCAGCGTCTCGCGGTTGTCACCGTCCGTCTCGAGCCCGGTGAATATCCCGAGCGGTATTTCGGCGCTCGCGTCCGTCGAGTGGCCGACCGCGTCGCCCATGTCGCCGAACGCGTCTTCGAGCACGTTTCCGATGTTGAGCCGAATGTCCTTCGAACGTGCGGCGAGGTAGATCGTATCGTTGGCGATGGCGAACACCGCAGACGTCGTGATCCCCTCCAGATTGAGCAGGTGCTGTGCGGCCTGTGAGAGGGCGTCGCGGTCCCGGATGAACCCCGCGTTCGATACCAGGTGGGATCCCTTCACCTCGCGGTTTCGGATGGCCTCCGCGAGCACGTCGAGCGTTTCCGGGCTCATCGACGGGGATTCGACCTGTTCGAGGGTGTCGTGGTTCGCGAACGGGTAGAGATACGCCGCAGCCGTGAGGTCGGCAGGCGTCGTGTCGCGCTTGAAGTCGAGCGTCTCCGCGCGGATCCCGTAGAGGAGTGCGGTGGCGACCTCCTCGCTTAGCCCCAGATCGAACTCCTGGACGTACTTCGTGAGGATCGTCGACGTCGAGGAGACGTTCGACCGGATGTCGGTGAAACGGGCGTTGTAATCGACCTCCGGCTCGAAGTGATCGAGAAAGACGTCGACGTCGTGGTCGACCACCGGATCGGTCGCCTTCGCGCAGTCGACGAGTGCGAGCAGGTCGTACGCTTCGAGATCGGCTTTCTCGAGCGGTCGTAGCTCGATTCCGAGGAGGTTGACGAACGCACGGTTCTCCTGGTGGCCGATCTCACCCTCGTAGAGGATGTCGGCCTCGACGCCGCGGGAGTCGGCGATGGCCTGCAGCGCGACCGCCGAGGCGATCGAATCCGGTCCCGGAGAGCGGTGTGCCAGTATCGCCATCGTCTCGCCGTCGTCGATGACGTCGGCGAGCTGGGCGGCCTTGTATTCGAGCTCGCCCTGTTCGAGCGCACGGAGGGCCGAGTCGGCGATCACCGCCGAGGGGTTGATGACGACGTCGGCACCCTTCTCGTCGAGGTTGTCGGCCGTCACCGGATCGGACGCGCGGACGATGATGAACTGGTCGCCGCTGCGCCCCCGAATGTTCTCCAGTGCCGTTTCGTTCGCCTCGGCGTCGGCCGAAAGCATCAGAATGACGTCCCGATCGGCGACGGCTTCCACCGTGGCCTCGTCCCGAATATCCGCCGTTCGGGCGTCGAGATCCTGATCCCGGAGCGCCTCCACGCGCCCCTCGTCTTTGTCTAGAATCAGCACGTCCTTGCCGCCCTGGACGAGTTCCTCGGCAACTGCGTGCCCGACGCTTCCGCACCCCAAGATGGCGTAGGTAGACATCGAAGCCATCGAGATGGCGCTACTCATGATAGCAAATCGAACGGCCGGGTGATACTTAATTTGCCCGTACCGTTCCAGGCCATGAGATGTCGTGACGGGCGGGGCAGCGAACGCAACCTATTTGGGGCAACCCCGGTTACCGTGAACTGCCCGGGCCGATAGCTCAGCCAGGGAGAGCGTCTGGCTCTTAACCAGACGGTCGGGGGTTCAAATCCCCCTCGGCCCGCTTCTACACGAACCAGTTGTAGATATCACCGCGACCGTATCCCGACTCAGCTCGCAGCGAGCACGGCTTCGAGTCGTTCGGCCAGATCGCCACGGACGACCCGCTCGGTCTCGACCGCCGTCGGCTCGACGCCCATCTCCTTGAATCCGGTTCCGGTCGGTATCAGCACGACCTGCTCGTCGCGTTCGACGAGGCCGCGCTCGGATAGCTTCTCGACACCGGCCAGCGGCGTCGCCGAGGCCGGTTCGACGCAGAACCCGCCCGCGCGAGCGAACTGCCGTTTCGCCCGTTCGATCTCCTCGTCGGTGACCGAGAGTATCTCACCGCCGGTGGCACGCGCCGCGGCCAACGCGCGTGCACCGCTCGGCGGATCGGGATTGCCGATCGAATGGGCGATCGTCTCCTCGATCTCCGCCGGGTCCATCGCGGCGACGTCTTCGTGGCCAGCTCGATACGCACGCGTGATCGGATCCGACGCCGCCGTCTGAACGAGATACAGCCGCGGCGGCGTCGACAGGACGCCGGCCGCTTCGAGATCCCGAACCCCGCGCCAGATCCCGCTCGCGAACCCGCCGGAGCTGGTGGGTAGAACGATCGCATCGGGGGTGATCGATTCGTAGATCTCATACAGCGCCGTCTTGTAGCCGCTGATCCGCGAAGGAACGTCGCCCAGAAGGAACTCGACCGGAAGCGTCTCGTTCAATGTCAGTGCGTCGGGATAGAGCTTCCCGTAGTCGCCCTCGACCTGGACGATCGTCGGCCCGTACTGAGCGATCAGCTCCAACCGGACGGCCTGGATCTCGTCGGGAACGAGAACGACGCAGTCCCGCCCGAGAGACGCGGCATGTGCCGCCGTGCTCATCGCCATGTTGCCGTAGGACACCGTGCCGACTGTCTCGGTGCCTCGCTCGATCGCCTTCGATACCGCGACGGCACTACCGCGGTCCTTATAAGAACCCGTCGGGTTCTCACACTCGTCTTTGACGTAGACGTTGCAACCGGCCACGGCGTCGAGCCCCGCCGCCCTGACGAGCGGCGTCCCTCCCGCACCGGCGGCGATCCCGTCGAGGCGCTCGATCGGGAGCCCGTCCACGTACCGGGCCATTCCGGGGGCGTCGCGTCGATCCGCCCACGCCGCGCCGAGGTCGTACCAGAGCGGTTCGCCGCACTCGCACCGAACTCGGCCGTCCCGGTAGTCGCTGTCGCATCGATAACACGTCACAGTGGCCATACGTGGGATTGCCGAGCCGTCCCGATATAGCTCCCGGACCGAGCGCGACGGTTCTCGACCGTTCAGTCCTGGATGCGGACGTCCAACACCGTCGGTCCCGACTCGGAGACTGCCTCGGCGACGGCTCCCTCGATCTCCGAGGGGTCCTCGATGAACCGCCCGCGAGCGCCGTGTGTCTCGGCGTTCCCCGGAATGTCCACCGGCGGTTCGAAGTCCATCCCGACGAACTCGTAATCGTCCTCCTCGCCGCCGAAGATCCGTAGCGTGTTGTCCTTCAGGATCCGGTAGTTCCGGTTGTCAGGGACGACGACCGTGAGGTCGACCTCGTATCGAGCCGCCGTGTAGATCGTTTCGGGGTAGTAGAGATACGAACCGTCGCCGACGAAGCCGATAGTCGCGCGGGGGTTTTCGCGCGTCGACTCCGCGATCGCCGAACCGACCGCCGCTGGCAGGCCGTAGCCCAGACCACCGCCCCGATTGGCGAAATACTGGCCGGGGTCGAAGTCGTACCGGCGTCGGACCGCCCCCGTGCTCGTCGGCGCCTCCGCGACGATGCGAGCGTCGGGGGCCGCGGCGTACATCGCGGCGGCCAGATCGTCGTTCGTCGCGACGTCGTTCTCTATCTCGAGGTTCTCGGGCGTTTCGCCCACGGTCGAGGGGGGTCGAACTGCAGACGCAAGGCGTGCGTCGACTGTTTCCTCGGGGATTCGGCCCCGAAGCTCCTCGCCGAGCTGTTCGAGGACCGTTCCGGGATCGCCGAGCACGCCGACGGCCGCCGGAACGTTCTTGCCGACCTCCCAGGCGTGATTGGAGATCTGCACCACCGTGGTATCCGTCCCGACCAGCTGTCGCTCCTGCGGGTTCGTCGTCGTGTTCGAGACGGCGCCGGCCATGACGAGCGTGTCCGTCGAGAGTATCTCGGCGACCCGATCCTGATCTCGGGGGAGCCGACCGTGCCACAGTTCGTGATCCGGCGGGAAGCTTATCTCGCTGGCCTTCAGCTCGCCGTAGACGGGAGCACCGACGGTTTCGGCGAACTCGACGGCCGCCGAGACGGCATCCGGCCCGGACCTTGCGAGCAGATCCCCCGTGACGAGGACGGGTTCTTCGGCGTCGGCGATCGCCTCGGCGGCCCGGTCGACGGCTGCGGAATCGCCCGGACCGTCCCGCGGAACGTATCCCAGCGGCTCCGGTTCGGCGTCCGTTTCGGCGGTCATCACGTCGAACGGGAGCGCGAGGAAGACCGGGCCGGTCGGTGGCGTCATCGCGACGCGGAACGCCCGCCGGAGCATCGTCGGGAGCGAGTCGACGTGTTTCACCTCGGCACTCCACTTCGTGAACTGTTTGGTCATCTCGACGACGTCGCCCCCGAGGTTCGGTTCGCGGTGCTGGTGGTCCATCGGGTGCGTCCCGGCGGTGACGACGATCGGTGCCCCGGTACCGACGAGGCTCGAATCGAAGACGTTGCCGAGTCCGTGAGCGACGCCGGGCGCGATGTGGAGGTTGGCGACGCCGACCGGGAGCGCCTCCGGGTCGTCGTAGCTATCCAGCGTCTTCGCGTAGCCCGCGGCGGCGCCGACCGCGATGTCCTCGTGGAGCGCCAGCACGTACTCGAGGTCGCTATCCCCGACCGCATTCATGATCGGAAGTTCCGTGGTTCCCGGATTTCCGAACAGATGCGTGACGCCGTACTGTTCGAGCGTTTCGGTGACGAAGTTTCCGCCGGTTCGAGTCATAGTGGGCTGTGTTACCAACAGGCTTTAGCCGTTGTGTCACCGGTGATCCCACCCGCTTTTTCGACCGGCCGCTCGAAGCGGTCCTGCAGTCGACCCCGTCGTGCCGACTTCGAGTTTCCGCGTAGAGGGCGCTCGTGAGCGATGGAGTGGTGCTGGAGCCGGCGACAGCTATATCCCCCATGGCCGTGGAGTTGGTCCGACCGTGTCCAGCGAGAAGTTCAGCGTTTACGTCGAACGGGACGTCCGCATCGAAGAGGTCGGCTACACACTCGGGCTCGAGCCCATACTGGAACACCCCGACATCGAGGTTACCTTCCTCGAGTCGCGAGACGACAAGCGTATGCCTCCGGGATCGCTCGCCGGTGCCGACGCCTTCGTCTCGGTGTCGTACAGGCTCGACGAGCGATCGCTCGAGGGAGCGGACGATCTGAAGGTCGTCACGCGAGCCGGTGCCGGATACGAGGTCCTCGATCTCGAGGCGCTCTCCGATCGGGGGATTTTCGCGTGCCACGCTCCTCAAGGGCCCACGGAGTCCGTCGCCCAGGCGACGCTCGCGATGTTCGTCGCCTGCGCGCACAACCTCCGCAAGTACGACAACATCGTCCGCGACCGCGGCTTCGAGGACCGGATGCGCAACCTCGGCTTCGAACTCGGCAGCGCGACGATCGGTATCGTCGGCATGGGGCTGATCGGCTCTCGGGTCGTCGAGGTAGTGGAGCCGTTCGATCCCGAGGTGATCGTCCACGATCCGTATCTCGACCCGGAGCGAGCCGACGAACTCGGCGTCCGACTCGTCGAGTTCGACGATCTGCTCGAAACGGCCGACATCGTCTCGCTGCACGTCCCGTTGACCCCCGAGACGGAGGCGATGTTCGGCGAGGAAGAGTTCAGGCGGATGCAGGATCACGCACACCTCGTCAACACGACGCGTGGGGGAATCTACGAGGACGCGGTTCTCGCGAGGGCGGTTCGGGAGGGGTGGATCGGCGGCGCCGCGATCGACGTCTTCGAGGACGAACCGAACGTCCTCGGTAACCCGCTCCTCGAACTCGAGGATCAGCTCGTGACCCCGCACATCGCCGGGCTCACCAAGCAGTCGACGGACCGCATCGGTTCGCTCATGTGCGAGAGCATCCTCAACGTGATGAACGATGATCTGCCGATCAGCGTGTTGAATCCGGACGCAACTGACCAAGAGATTCCCGCGGAGAATCTCTCGCCGTCGTTCCAGTGACGTCCCGGTGTGAACATACATACGGGAGGACGCCGTTGCCCCGGTCATGCGTTCACAGGAAAATCGACTTCGCGAGTTGATCGACGACGGCGACACTACCATCGGGACGCGGCTGATGAGCGCCTGGCCGGGGATGGTGGAGGTACTCGGTCAGACCGGCGTCTTCGATTACGTCGAATTCCTCGGAGAGTACGCCCCGTGGGATCTACACGACCTCGAGCATTTCGGCCGTGCGAGTGAGCTCGCCGGGCTCTCCTCGATGATGAAGATCGACGCCGAGAGCCGCTCGTTCATCGCCCAGCGCGCGATGGCGTCGGGTATCGAGAACCTCCTGTTCGCAGACATCTACGACGCCGACGACGCGCGCGAATGCGTCGACGCCGTACGGGCTGCCCCTGACGGGCAGAACGGCGTTCGGATGGATCGCCGGAACGGCTACGTCGGCGGATACGCCTCCCCAGCCGACGTCGTCGACATCTGCGAGGACGCCGTCGTCGCCATCATGGTCGAGAAGGCTGCTTGCGTCGACGACCTCGAGGAGATCCTCGCGGTCGAGGGGATCGACATGGTGCAGTTCGGGCCCGCCGACTACTCGCTCTCTATCGGCGAACCCGGCGAGATGGACGGAGACCGGGTCGTCGGTGCCGAGGAGAAGACGATCGAGACGGCGATCGAGATGGGCGTCCGTCCGCGGGCGGAGATCAACACGCCCGCGGAGGCCGAGTGGTATCTCGACCGCGGCGTCACCGACTTCAACCTGAATACGGACGTTCGGATCCTCCACAGCTGGTGGTCCGAGCAGGGACGCGAACTGGAAGAACTCGTGCGGTAGGATCCGGTCGCGACGGCGGCCCACCGGTCGACACGGATCGGACGGCGGTTTAATTGGACCGAGGCTAGTTCACCCCGACAATCGAATAACTCGTCTCACCGTTCCCGACCGTTGATACCGGCCGGAACACGTTTCTGCGTCGTGGTCGTTCACGACCGCATGCCAGAGACGCCGTCCGACTCGGCATCCGACGCCGAGATCGCACGCTCGGTAACGCCGACCCCGATCGACGATATCGCAGCGACGCTCGGAATCGGTCCCGACGGATTCGAGCGTTACGGCGACCACGTCGCGAAACTCTCCGCGAGCTTCCTCCGAGAGGCCGACGGCTCAGCGAACGGCAACCTGATTCTCGTCACCGGCATGACGCCGACACCGCGCGGAGAGGGCAAGACCGTCACAACCGTCGGGCTGGGGCAGGCACTAGCGGCGCTCGGGGAGCGGGCCTCGATCGCGGTCCGAGAGCCGTCTCTCGGCCCGGTTTTCGGTGTCAAGGGCGGTGCGGCGGGTGGCGGCCACTCCCAGCTCCTGCCGATGGAGCGGATCAACCTCCACTTCACCGGGGATATACACGCGATCACCGCGGCGCACAACCTCCTGGCGGCTGCCGTCGACGCGCACGTCCACCACGGGAACGAACTCGATATCGACGTCCGGTCGAACGTCTGGTCTCGAGCGCTCGATACCAACGACCGCGCCCTCCGGAATGTCGTCCTCGGTCTGGGTGGCCCCGAAAACGGCGTCCCGAGGGAGGGGTCGTTCGAGATTACTGCTGCTTCCGAGCTGATGGCAGTGGTCTGTCTCGCGACCGACTACGCGGACCTCCGAGAGCGCGTCGCCAGGATCGTCGTCGCGTCGGACCGAACTGGTGATCCGGTCACGGCTGGCGACGTCGGCGTCGAGGGCGCCGTCGCTGCTCTCCTCCGCGACGCGCTCCGTCCGAACCTCGTCGGATCGATCGAGGGCGTGCCAGCGTTCGTCCACGGCGGTCCCTTCGCGAACATTGCCCACGGGACGAACACGGCCGTCGCCGACCGCATCGGTCTCGATCGGTCGGATTTCCTGGTTACGGAAGCGGGGTTCAGTAGCGAACTCGGCGCGGAGAAATTCGTCGATATCGTCACGCGGGAGACGGGGATCGCCCCCGACGTCGCGGTGCTGGTCGTCTCCGTCCGCGCACTGAAGCGCCACGGGCTGTCGATGTGGCCGGTCGACGAGGAGCGGTTAGCCGATCCCGACGTCGACGCCGTCCTCGATGGGCTCGATAACGCAGTTCACCACGTCTCCGTCCTCGAGCGATTGGGGCTGCCCGCGGTCGTCGCGATCAACCGGTTCCCCGGCGATACTGACGAGGAGATCGAAGCGATAGAGGCGGCGCTTACCGACCGAAACGTTCCGGTCGCGGAATCGACCGTCCATCGGGACGGGGGCGACGGCGGGATCGAACTCGCACGACTGACCCGCGAGGCGATCGACGACGCCTCGAAAGCGACGCCGCTGTATCCCTCCTCGGCATCGATTCGCGAGAAGATCGAAACCGTCGCAACCGGGCTGTACGGCGCCGACGGCGTCGAATACACCGAGGCGGCAGCCGACGACATCGAGCGGATCGAGCGACGTGGGTGCGACGACCTCCCGGTGTGTCTCTCGAAGACGCCGTACTCGCTCTCCGACGATCCGTCTCGGACCGGCGTCCCGACGGGGTGGACGCTCACGGTCCGATCGATCGACGTCGCGGCGGGGGCCGGCTTCCTCGTCGCGCTCACCGGTGACGTACTGCGAATGCCCGGACTGCCGGCAGAGCCGGCAGCCAACAACATCGACCTCGAATCTGACGGGACGATCAGCGGGCTGTTTTAGCTGATAGCAGGCGGTAAGCCCCCTGCCTCAAGGAGCCGCCAACGGCGGCGAGTAGGCAGGGGTAGTTCACGGCCCTAACCCCTGTGGACGTCAGAGCCCGACGAACTTGTCCCGCCGGAAGAGATCGAGTTCGGTTACCGCGTCCGGTGGCTCCTGTCGCGCAGCGAAGGCGATCGCGGAAGCAATCGTCTCCGGCTCGGTGACCTCGCCCGGTTCGTATCGGTTCTCCGCCAGTTCCGACTCCGTCCGGAACTCCTTCCCGAACTCCGTGCGCACCTCCGAAGGGTTGACGACCGTAATCCCGATGTCGTCACCGCCGACCTGTGCGGCGAGGCTCAGCGCGAAGCCGCGAGTCCACCACTTCGTGGCCGCGTACACCGGGCTTCCCGAGCGCGGATACTGGCCGGCAAAGCTACCGACGAACACGAGGATCCCCGACGACTCCCGGAGATGCGGGATAGCCGCACGCGCCGTGAAGAACATGCCGTCGGTGTTGACGTCCATCACGGTCCGGTACTGCTCGGTCTCCAGTTCCTCGACGCTTACTCCGCGTTCGGTTCCCGTCCCGGCGTTGTTGACCACGACGTCCAGCCGGCCGAAACTGTCGACGGCCGTCTCGATCAGTGCCTCGACCTCCGCTTCGTCGGTGACGTCGGCTCCGACGGCGAGGGTCTCGACGCCGTGATCCGCTTCGACGTCCTCTGCGATGGTCCGTAGCCGATCAGTTCGTCGTGCTGTGAGGACGACGTTTGCGCCGTCCCTGGCGAGTGCGTGGGCGGCTTCGCGGCCGATTCCGGCACTCGCCCCCGTTATCAATGCCGTCTTTCCGTGTAATGCGTTCTCGTGAGCCATGAGTGAGAACGCTCGGCAACATAAATAAAAACTACGGGGTGGCCTCGGTCCGGCGAGTTATCGTTCGGTCAACGTATCGAATCGAACGTACTGTTTTATAAATGAGGTCGCCGTTCGTTTAGATCCTCATGCTCGAACTGTACCAATTCGAGGGATGCCCGCACTGCGTGAAGGTTCGCGAGAAGCTTTCCGATCTCGGCGTATCGTACGTGCTTCACAACCCTCGGCTCGGTAAATCGAACGATCACGAGATAACCAACCAGCAGACCTACGACGAACTCGTCGAGATGGGCGGCATGGATCAGGTACCGTACCTGGTCGATACCCAACGCGAGACGTCGATGTACGAGAGCGACGACATCGTCGAATACCTCGAAGAACACTACGAGTGAATCGTTTCGGGAGGTTCCCTTCGGCCCCACTCGAGATCACAACGACGTGGGACCGTGACGCCCATCCGAGCACGTATCGACTCGGCGGCAGTACGGGGAAAACGACAGTCGGACCCGATTACTCGGGATCACCGACCGTAACGGTCCCGACGTCGTTTACCGCGCTCGGGACCGGTAAATCGTCGCGCGATGTCGGACCGTTCTGAAACGGGATGTCGTGACCGTTCTCGCCCGTGAATTCGAACTCGCCAGTGCCGGTGACGTCCCGGTGTGGGACGGCGACGAGTTCCTGGGTTTCTTCGAGCCGCTCCTGTCCCTCGAACTCGGGGGAAAACCCCGTTCCGTCAGCGAAGAGGTTCACCGTCGTGTTCTCGTACTCGCCGGGCGTGAGCAGTTCTGAAACGCCGACGATCGTTCCGGGGCCGTCCTGTTCGGCGATCAGATCCCAGGTGTGGATCGTGATGAACCCGTCCCCCTCGAGATACGTTCGATCGACGGTGACGGACGTTCCGTCCGACTCCTGGTCTCCGAATTCGATTTCGGCGTACGGCGTGTCCGCGAACTCTTTCACGAACCGGTGTAGACCGCGCGAACGTCGGATCTCCCACTCTTCGGCTTTGGCTCCGCTCCGAGTCTCGTCCGACTCGTCTGCGAAGAACAGCGTCGCGACGTCGTGAACGGGGGCGAGGTACTCCAGCGGCTTTGGCCCCTCGCGATAGGCACCATCGGTTCCGGGCTCGAAGGGCTCGTCCGACTGATTGGTGTGGGGAATCGCGAGAATCGGTTGACTACTGTCGATTCGCGAGGAGATCACGTCGCTCACGTCGGGATCGCCCGGAACCGACGGAGTCGGATAGAGCGGCACGGGAACGTGGCGGTGGACGCCGGGCTCCATGTCCCCCGTCAAGCCGACGAAGCTGTCCGCGATACGTTCGTCGTTCGATCGGTCGGGATCGAGCCGTTCGCGAGCGGTGTGTATCGACAGATAGCCACCTTCGGGCAGCACCGCGCGGTCGACCATCACGAACGCGTCGCCGTTTTCGACGTCCTCCGCAGTGACTTCGTTATCGTAAAGCGACGCGGAGCTCCCTTCCTCCAGCGTCGGCGTTTCGGGAGCCACGGGCCCAGTGTCGTCCTCGTCCTCCGCGAGCGCCGACCCAGAGGATGCGCCGCTCAGGAGCAATGCAGCCGCTCCAAGGACGCCTGTTTTGATCGCTGTACGTCTTGGCAAACCGTTATCAGTTTCCAACATTGTGTTACTGTTTCATCCGAACCACCGGACTCGTCAGGCCGATTTAGGCTCCAAGCGGAGCCACGGCTACGGCTACGGCCGTTCGTGTAGATCTGGTCGGGCTTCTCGATCGTGTTTAATGCGATCCTTACTGAATCGGTCACGGCGAGAGTTCTCCCGGTAGAGAGTCGATGCCCGTCGACAGCTTATAAATAATGTTGGTCATCAGATAGATTGTCATTCTTCCGTGAGTGTGTCTGACGGTCGATATCAGTCGTCTGAATGGTGTCTATGCATCCATATTTCGGTTAAATTAAAAATTGATAGGGTGACATTATGTCATCGGTATCGACTTTTCACTCGATCACTATCCGAAAGATGCCGACGGGAACTCGGCCGAGGACCGCACCGGAACGTCTCGCCTCGAAAAAGTAGGTTCCCCTGTCGAAATCTCGGAGGTCGAACGAACCTCTCAGTCGGCCGTCGGACTCGACGGACTCCGTCGTCGTATCGAACGGCATTCCGGCGGGAAAGTCTGTCAGACGAACGTCGACGTCGATCCCCGCATCGAGACTCGTCTCCGCGGTGAACGACTGATTCCGTCCGCTAACCCGGCGTAATAACCCGTTTTCCCGCTCGAAGCCATCCTCCAGTTCGAAGCGCACTGCCGGTCCATCCGACGGGTTGCCGACAGAGACGGGTTTACTCACGAGATCCGTTCGCCCGTCGGAATCGGTTACTCGGAGCGCGATCTCCCGTTCGCCGGACGTCTCGTAGGCGTGTGTTTCGCGACTCTCGTCGGACTCTCGTTCCGGCGTGAATGCCCCATCGAACTCGAAATCCCAGGCGAACCGCTCGATATCGCCCGTCGATGGCGACGCGTCGACCTCGATTACTTCCTCGAGAGCGGGACATCGCTGGTCCACGCGAAACACCGCGAGTGGATCGTCGTTCGGTGGTTTCGGCGCCAGGTCGCTCTCCGGGAGTTCCACCCGAAGCGATTCGATGACGTCCGCGCCGAGTGTCACCTCGTGCGGGTTACCGAAATCCAGCAGTACGCCGTCGTTGATTCCCCCCTCCTCGCTCGCGATGAATCGCCGAGCCGAGCGACGGAGTTCGAGGGCTAGCTCGTGACCGATTCCCGTCACCTCTGCGAGAGTGGACGGTTCGGCGGTCGCGATGTCCCCGATCGTCTCTAGCCCGAGCTCGCGAAGTTCGCTCGCCCGCGAGGGACCCACACCGTGAATTAGCTCGATCTGTTCGGAATCTCGCATGAAATACTAGTGGCCTAATTCAGTATAGCTCTTTCTCGAATACTACGAAATCGAACCAATCACTGCGTGAATAGCTCGAAAATTGGTTCATTACTGGTTCAACGATATCGGCCACGTTCCGGTATTGTTGACCTAATTACAGAGCTTTGTTATTTCGATCGGCTCTCGGTCGTTTGCTATCGCGGTCATCTACCGATCTCCTCGGTGGGCCTCGAAATCCGAAGGCGAACGTCGTACACCACCACAGTTTATTCGCTCGCCCACCGAGCGGCCGCATGAAATTCTTCGAGGACATCGAGGTCGGCGTACCGAAAGAACTCGGCAGCCACACCGTGACGGAGGAGCAGATCATCACGTTCGCTAGCGAGTACGACCCGCTCCCGTTTCACACCGATCCCGACGCCGCAGCCGAGACGATCCACGGCGAGTTAATCGCGAGTGGATACCACACGCTCTGTCTCGCCAACCGGGTCGTCGTCGAGGAGTTCAGAGCGAAGATCGCCGCTGTCGTCGGGTTCGGCATCGACGAACTCACGTGGCACGCCCCTGTGAGACCGGGCGACGAACTCGTCGTCGTTTCGGAGATCACGGCCAAACGACCTTCCGAGAGCCGCCCCGGACTCGGTATCATCGAGAACGAGGTTACCGTCACCCGCGACGGCGACCCCGTGCTGAGCTACCGTACCGACGGCATGGTCGAGCGGGAGGGCGGCGGACGCCTCGATTGAGGGCGTGGCACTATCGACGAGGATTTCGTCACGAAAACGACGCTTCGAGAGTCTCAGGCACCGACAATCGCCAACCGTGATCGGATCATCCCTTAATAGCTGGTTGTATCAAGGAACACGCTTTTAGGCGTCTGTGGTGCGTTCACGTACGCCTCGGGGCGTACCAGCCTGAGTCTTCCAACATGCCATCTCGGCCGGGATTTCTCGAGGCTCCCCGGCCGGGGAGGCTCAGCACGCGATTTCGCCCCCGGGGCGATCCGCATACTGAGCGTTCGCGACGCCGATCCCACGTATCAGTACGCACGTCAGAGATACTTCTGCGGGTCGATATCGTATGAGCGTTCGTTGAAACGTCAGCGTTCGTCGGCGATCGTTTCGACTGCCAGGACGAGCCGATACAGGAGATACACCACGAACGCGGAGAGACCAGCCCCGAGGATGCCGAGCCACACAATTATCGGTGTGAGGGCGCTCTGCATGACGACGATGCCGTAGGCGAGACTGCCGGCGAAAAGTGCAACGACTACCCCAGCGATCCACATCGGGAGTTCGACCCGTGATTCAGTGAGTCCCATACGACTACGTTGAACGGACAGTTATAAAACCGTCCTCCAAAGGTACCGAACGGTTCTGGCTCGCGTTCGGCAGGACGGACTCCTAGAACCAACCGATCTCACGCATCGTCGTCTGACGGACGCTCCGAGAGTCGCTCGAACCGCTCACGAAGCTCTTTACGGTGCCGTTCCGTCTCCTCGGGTTCGGGTTCGATCGCGATCACGTCGCCCGACTCGATCCGGATTTCGACGAGTTCACCTTCAGACATCGTCTCATCGGTCATCGCAGTCACCTCCGCCATTGGCAGATCCAGCTGCACCCCCTCGTTCTCGACGAGCAGAACAACGGTTCCCTCGACGATCCGGTCCACCGTTGCCCGGTAACTGCCATCCGAGAGCGTCATACTGGTATCACCTCCGCGAGTGGCTCAGTTCGAAGGAGAACCGCGATCCGTTCTGCGTGCGTCTCACCGCGTGGATCGATCCACGGATCGACGTCGCTTTTCGGTTCATCCCGAAGCGCGAGTGGCTCCGTCGTCGCCTCGGTCTGGACGAATGCAGTCCACGCCTCTCCATCAGATTCGAACAGCACCGATCCGTGGACGCCGGTCCAGTAGGTCGCGATACCCCGTTCGTCGAAAGCATCGAGAACCTCCTCGTGTGGATGACCGTACTGAGAGTCGTAACCCGAGGAGATGATCGCCATCTCGGGGGCGACGACATCGAGGAACAGTTCACTCGACGACGTGCTCGATCCGTGGTGGCCGGCGTGATAGAGATCGGCTGCGAGCGTCGCGCCGTGTTCTGCAATCATTCTAGCTTCTGCATCGGCTTCAGCGTCGCCAGTGAACAGCGCCGTCGTCTCACCGTAGGTGACGTGAATCGCGACGCTGTTGTAGTGGAGATCGATCGGGTCGTCGCTGTCGGCAGCTGGATTGACGACCGTCGCAGTCAATCCCTCCGCGTGGAAGGGGATTTCGTCGCCTTCCCACGTTTCATACAGCGTCACGTCGTGATCCTCGATCGCATCGAGATAGCGCTCGTAGGTCTGGCTGGTGTGCGGCACTCCGGAGTCCCACGCGGCACCGATGCCGTCCCGATTGGTTTCGAACTCCTCTATGATGACGTCGTGGCCGCCGATGTGGTCGGCGTGGCCGTGTGTCGCAACGAGGTGGTCGATCCGAGTGATCTCCTGCGCGTTGAGATACGCGAGGACCGTCTTTCCGCTGTCGCGCCAGTCGCCGGAGTCGATGAGCATCGTCTCACCAGTCGGAGCGACGATGAGCGTCGCGTCGGCCTGACCGACGTTGATCGCATGAACCTCGAGTACGCCGTCAGTGGTCGGAGGCTCAGGGGTTGGTGGTGGCGTCGAGGTCGGCGTCTCCGTTGTTGGTTCGACGGTCGGAGTCGACGTCTCCGTAGCGGTTTGATCGCTGACACTGACACAGCCGGTCAACGAAAGCACGACGACCACGAAGACGATCACCAACAGGTGGCGATTCATGCGCTCACCGTCGAGACGCTGGTACGTCCGGATGTGGTCGGCGGGATGGTTCGTTCAGCCTTCAGATTCACGGATACGATCCGTTATACGTTATTCAACATCCGTAATCAATACTCCTCTCGAATCGCCCCCGCAGTGAGGGCACGTTCGCTCGTCGCGTTCGGCTTCTTCGACGAAGTCCTGGTCCCCAGTATTTAAGTATCTACTACGTGAGGCCGTGACAAGTGGGGTCCGCGGGGGCGTGTGCGACGTTCTGCTGTCATACGAGGAGACCATTGCTCTATTCGAGCGGTAATAAACGGAGTTACGAGCGGAGTGATGATTCGCCTACTCCGAGTGCATCGGTGTACATATCGGTATTCTGGAGTTCACTGAACGGGATCAGTGGTGATGGAGGTGTTGGAAGGGATTGAAGAGCTAATTCCCAATGTCCAACATCGCGCCACTTCCCGTTCTTGTATCCGACGTTGCGGTATACACCGACTTTTTCGAACCCATGTGATTCGTGAAATGCGATGCTCGGAGGGTTCGGCAACGCGATTACAGCATACGCATTGCGCAGTCCCTGCAGGTCCAAGAGCGCGAAGAGCGATTCATAGAGAGCGTTCGCAATCCCCTTCCGTCGCCACGATTCGCTCACATACACAGAGACATCGACTGCCCATTGGTATGCTGGGCGCTCTTTATGTGGGCTCGCATACGCGTATCCCGTTATTTGGCCGTCGTACTCGCAAACCAACCACGGAAGCCGTTCAGCAGTGGTCCGGATGCGTCGAGCCATCTCTCCGGTAGTCGGCGGATGGGTTTCAAACGAGATGTGTGTCTGTTCGACAACGGGCGTATAAATTGCTGTAACAGCCTCTGCATCCCCCTCCGTTGCCGGTCGAATTGTTGGTTCCATCTGAGGGAGTAAGGAATCGCGCATCAAAAAATACCGCTTGCCGAGTCGATGCAGAGCTGGCGTATATTCCACCCCATACTCCTTGTATGATCCAGTGTTCGTCCGAACAAGAACCAGTATGCACGTTCGTTCTCACGGCCGATTCAGCGATAGAGACGCGAAAGCAGTATCTTGTGAATCGTTCTATGACACCTTCGATCAAATCGAAGCCCCAGCCACCAGTACGACTGACTGAAGAGAACGATCCGGTTACGTCGGAATCAATCCTCACACCACGCAGAGCTGAGACGAACCGTAGAGGAGCCAGGGGAGGGATTTGAACCCTCGAACTCCCGATTACAAGTCGGGTGCTTGAACCACCCAAGCTCCCCTGGCGCAGTTACGGATTATTCGTCGTCCGTTGTGAGGTTATCGCTTCCGGTCGACTTTTCGAACTCGATCCGGTGCGGTTCGTATCCGTGTCGGCGGTAGAATCGTCGTGCAGCCTCGTTCGGTGCCATCACCTGCAGCGCGATGGCCTCTGCGCCGCGTTCGCGGAGTGCGCGCTCCGCGGCGGCCAACAGCTTCGAACCGATACCGCGGTTCCGGTACGCTGATCTGACGTAGAGGTTGTGAACGAAACCGCGGGTCACGTCCTGCGCGTAGCCTTCCGAGTCCTCGCCAAACGTGACGAAACCGACGATACTGCCGTCAGCACGTGCGACACGACACGCACCGGTCAACAGCTGCTGGAGGACCGTCTCCCGAGCGTTCTGTTCGTTCTCCTCCGCCAGTAGATGCGTGCCGAATGCCTGTTGGCTCCGCGCGAGTTCGACCCACAGATCTGTGAGTTCCTCGACGTCGTCCCGCTCCGGTGGTTCGATGACGATCTCGCTCACGCGTCTTCGAGCACTTCCACGGCCGGGAGCGGCTCGCCGGTCAACATCCGGAGCGCCGCTCCGCCGCCGGTCGAGACGTGGTCGAACCCCTCGACGCCGAGCTGTCGGAGTGCGGCCGCGGTATCGCCGCCACCGACGATGCTCCACTCGGCGCGGGTGGCCGCCAGATACAGCTCCCGCGTTCCGGTCTCGAAGCGGTCGTCCTCGAAGACGCCGGCCGGTCCGTTGAGGATCGCCGTGCCGGCGTCTTCGAGGATGTCGGCGTACGCCGCGACCGTCCGTGCGCCGATGTCCATCGCGGGCGTTTCGGCGGGGAGTTCGTCGAGTCCGAGTTCGACGCGTTCACCGCCCCGTTCGATCGCGACGTCCCGCGGCGTGTAGATCCGGTGGCTGTAGTCGTCGAGTAGATCCCCCGCCTCCCGGACGGCTTCGTGGCTCCGCTCGTTGACGACGGCGGCGGACGCTGCTCCGAGCGCGACCCCGTCGGCGAGGAGAAACGCGTTGCCGACGACGCCAGCCGTGAGGACCGCGTCGGCGAGTCCCCGCTCTAGCACCGATCGCGCGACGTCGATCGCGTCCTCGACCTTCGCCCCGCCGAGGACGTACACTCTCGGCACCGGCGTCGACTCGATGGTACCGAGCACGTCGAGTTCCCGCTCCATCACGCGGCCGGCGTAGGCGGGCAACCGCTGGGGAAAGCCGACGAGCGAGGGCTGGCTTCTGTGAGCCGCGGCGAAGGCGTCGTTGACGTAGGCGTCGAGTACCGGGGCGAGCTTCGAGACGAGAAACGTGTCGGCCGCCTCCTCGGGGGGAAACGACATGTATTCCTCCGAGTAGAAGCGGGTGTTCTCCAGGAGAACAGCCTCGCCGGAATCGAGCGCGCGAACCGCGTCGCGAGCCTCGGCGGAGAACGTCGCCTCGCAGTAGCTGACCGACGCATCGAGCAGCTCGTCGAGCCGGTCGGCGTGGGACTGCAGCGTTTCGAAGTCGTCGCCACCGGGTCGACCCTGGTGAGCGAGGATCGCGACGCGTCCGCCGCGATCAGTCAACTCCGAGAGCGTCCCGACGTGGGCCCGGATTCTGGCGTCGTCGGCGAGCCCTCCGCCATCCGAGAGCGGGCTGTTGACGTCGACGCGAATCCCGATGGCGGCCCCCTCGACATCGAGATCGTCGAGCGTGCGTACCATGTACGCCCGTGCCGCCGGCCGCAGCAAAGGCCTTTCCGTTCGATCGGTGGACGGATAGCGCCGGTGAATCGATTGGCTTTGGACGACTCGGGGGATTCTCTCGTAACCGTATTTATATCTACGCCACGATGTGAAAGTGGACTCGTTCGTGCGACGTCCACACTTATCAGTGGAACGGCCCAACTAGCCGGCTATGCACGTCGACTACGAGTTCGCCGATTCGGTAGCGGTCGTTACGGGTGCCAGCGGAGCGCTCGGAAGCGCGGTTGCAGCGGCGTTCGACGCCGCCGGTGCGACGGTCGCGGCGATCGACGTCGTCGCACCGAGCGACGAGGACGCCCTGCTCAACCCGGATACCGCCGCGTTTTACGAAGCAGATCTCACCGACGAGATGGCCGTCGGCGACGCCATCGAGGCGATCGTCGACGACCACGGACGGATCGACGCACTCTGCAACGTTGCCGGCACGTGGCGCGGCGGGGAGCCGATCGAGGAGACCGATCTCGAGGAGTTCGAGCTACTGTTCGACGTGAACCTCAAGAGCATGTTTCTGACGTCGAAGCACGCGTTACCGCATCTGCAGAACTCCGAGGGAGCGATCGTCTCCGTGTCGGCGCGCTCTTCGCTGGAGGGTGGCGAGGGCGATGGCCCCTACCGGGCGGCGAAAGCCGGCGTCCGGCTCCTCACGGAGACGATCGCCGAGGAGAACCGTGGAACTGTCCGGGCGAACGCGGTGCTTCCGAGTGTCATCGACACGCCGATGAACCGGGAGATGATGCCCGACGCTGACCACGACGCCTGGGTCGATCCCGCCGAGATCGCCGACGTCGTGCTGTTCCTCTGCTCGGAAGGGGCTGCGGTGACGAGCGGCGCGGCCGTCCCGGTCTACGGCGAGGCCTGATCCGGCGTCTCCGGCTCGACGTCCGAGAGCCGCATCGCGTTCCCGGTGACCGCGAGGCTCATTCCCATGTCACCAATCAATACCGCGTGAATCACGGTGACAATCCCGAACGGTGCACCGATCGCGAGCACCGCCTTCATTCCGAGGCTCGACCAGACGTTCTGTCGAATCACCCGATTCGATCCCCGCGAGAGCCGGTAGAGATACGGGAGCCGGCTCAGGTCGTCGCTCATGAGCGCGATGTCCGCGGTTTCGAGCGCGGTATCGGTGCCTGCTGCACCCATCGCGACGCCGACACTCGAGACGGCGAGTGCGGGCGCGTCGTTGACGCCGTCGCCGACCATCGTCACCGGCCCGTGGTCGGCTTCGAGCTGTTCGATCCGATTCAGTTTCTCCTCTGGGAGCAGCTCCGCGTGGTACTCCTCGATCCCGACCGCGTCGGCGATCGCCCGCGCAGTCCCCCGGTTATCGCCCGTGAGCATGACGACTCGGATGTCCTGCTCCCGGAGTCTGGACACCGTCCACTCGGCCTCCGGACGCGGCTGGTCGGCGATCGCGATCACCCCGAGCAACCGTTCGCCGGTTCCGACGAGGATGACCGTCTTGCCCGCGGATTGTAGCGGCGGAACGGCCTCCTCGACGACGTCGAGGCAGTCCATCTCGCCGCATCCCTCCGGTGGTTGGGTGACGGGCTCTCCGCCATCAGTTTTCGCGTGTGCGTGCCGGAGATCGACGGATAGCTCCTCGAACAGTGCGGGTTTTCCGACGTAGTGGATCGTGCCGTCGAGTGTCGCCGAGACGCCCTCTCCCGGATGGGACTCGAACGCGTCGACGTCGAACGCTCCGGAGGCCTCCGGATGAGATTCGGCCCGATCGACGATCGCCGCACCGATCGGGTGCTCGCTTCGGCGCTCGACAGCGGCGGCCCGGGCCAACAGCTCACCTTCACTCGTTCCGTTCAGCGGTACGACGTCGGTCACCGTCAGCTCTCCCGTCGTCAGCGTCCCCGTCTTGTCGATCGCGACGACGCGAGTCTCGCTGACGGCTTCGAGATACCGGCCGCTCTTTATGAGGACGCCGTTTCGGGCTGCGCTCGTGATGCCGGAGACGACGCTCACCGGCGTCGAAATCACGAAGGCGCACGGACAGGCGATGACGAGGAGCGTCAATCCCCTGAGGAACCACGTGTTCCACGCCCAGCCGAACGCGAGCGGCGGGACGACCATGACTGAGAGTGCAATCGCGACGACGATCGGTGTGTAGACGCTCGCGAGCCGGTCGACGAACTGTTCCCGTTCCGTCTTTTCGCTCTGGGCGTCCTCGACGAGCCGAACGATCCGCGCGATCGTCGATTCGTCCGCAACGGTCGTCGCCTCGATCTCGAGATACCCTCCCTCGTTGATCGTTCCGGCGTAGACGTCGTCCCCGTCGATTTTATCGACCGGTGTACTCTCCCCGGTGATCGGTGCCTGATCGACCGCGCTCGAACCGGCCGCGACGATCCCGTCGGTCGGAATCTTCTCGCCGGGCCTGAGGATCACCGTCTCGCCGACGGCGACGTCCGTGGCCGGGACGGTCACCTCTTCGCCGTCCCGTCGAACTGTCGCCGTCTCGGGAGAAAGCTCCATCAGCTCTCGCAGAGATCCCCGTGCCCGGTCCATCGAAAATCGCTCGAGCAACACCGCGGTACTGAAAAGCACCGCGAGCATCGCTCCCTCGAACGGGTGGTGTGTCGCGACGGAGCCGACGATGCCGGCTGTCATCAGGAAATCGATGTCGAGGCTGTAGTTACGTGCCGAGTAGTAGCCGTTCCGGACGATCGGAGCGCCGGCGATTGCGGCGCTCGCGACGAAGAGGACGTGAGACGTACGGTACTGCCGACCGAGCAGCTCGAAGAGCTGCGGATCGATCGCCGGAGTGACGAAGTGGAGCACCATCCCCACGGCGAGTCCCACCGCACCCACCAGTGTCCCAACGCCCCGCTTACTGCGCCAGACCTCCCGAGGCGAGCCGAGCGCTCGCTGTCCCTCGGTCGGTGTGACAGCGTACCCTGCCGCCTCGATTCGGCGGCGAATGGAGCCGTCGTCGACGGCGTCCGCGCGGGTCGTGACGACGAGACGACCGGTCGCCGGCTGGGCGTCGACGCTGACGATGCCGTCGAGCCGCTCGACGCTACTCGTCACCTTCGACGCGCAGGACGCACAGTCCATCTCGGGAACGCGGTACTGGCGAACCCGTTCGTCTCCCTCGGCTGATCCAGTCACTACCCCTCCGTAGTCCGGTTACGGGGATAGATGTTGTTCGGTGTGCACCAACTCGGGGTCAGCCGTCGGCCTGTAGCGACTCAAGCGACGTATCCGATTCGACGAACGCCGTGACGAGTCGGGCTTCTGCCCGGCGAAGCCGGTAGGAGAGCGTCGACTGGGGGACCTCCAGTGCTTCGGCCAGCGTTTCGAGGTCGATCCGCCGTGGCGTCTCGTAGTACCCTCGATCGACCGCCGCGTGGAGCGCCCGTCGCTGCTCGGCGGGCAGACCGAGGGACTGGCTATCCGTTCGATCACCGCTAGGTGTGTGATCCGTGAGGCGAAGGAGCTCCATTCCTCCGACGTCCGCGATCTCGGCTCGGAGCGCATCGACGAACGATCCGATCGACTCTCCCCCGGCGAGGACGATCCGCCAGACGTAGCTTCGACCGACCTGCCGGGTTTCGAAGAGAAGCCCCTCACCGAGATGCTCGAGGGCGAGATGTGGAACCGACGTACAGACGTCCGAGCGCTCCCAGACGCAGTAGATCACGAGCGAGCCGTCCGTCCGATCGAGTACGCGCGTCTCCGAGTTCGCCTCGCAGTCGTGAGTGACGAGACAGTCGGGGAAGTAGTCGGCAGCCTCGTAGGCAGTGCTCACTGCGTCGAGTGCCGACGGCGGCCCGGAGACGAGATCGACCCGCCACAGCCTTTCGGCGGTCACGTGACAGGAGAGCGATCGAACCGTCGCGTCGGGATACTCGGCCAGCGCGTCGGCGACCGGATTCCATCCCGGCCGATAGTCGAGTTCGAAGACGAGCTCCCGCATACGTACGTGTTGGCGCTCGCGGGCTAAAACGTCCCCGTCCGACCGACCCCTCACGAACGACCGATAGCGGAAGCCCTTTTTCGCCCCTCCCCGTCCCCTCGCCAAGGCCGGCCATGACGATGGATGACAAGATAGACGAGTTACGCGAGAAGAAGCGCGACGCCGAACGAGGGGGTGGCGAAGAGCGGATCGAGTCCCAACACGAGAAGGGGAAGATGACCGCACGGGAGCGGATCGACTACTTCCTCGACGACGGCAGCTTCGAGGAGTTCGACCAGCTGAAGACCCACCGGTCGACGAACTTCGACATGGCGGACGATCATCCGTACGGTGACGGCGTTGTCACCGGATACGGGGAGGTCGACGGCCGAACGGTGTTCGTCTTCGCCCACGACTTTACGGTTTTCGGCGGTTCGCTCGGGGAAGCCTTCGCCGAGAAGGTCTGTAAAGTGATGGATCGGGCCCTCGAGACCGGCGCGCCGATCATCGGACTCAACGATTCGGCGGGGGCGAGAATTCAGGAAGGGATCGACTCCCTCGCCGGCTACGCGGACATCTTCCACCGCAACCAGAAGGCTTCCGGCGTCGTCCCGCAGATCTCCGCGATCATGGGACCGTGCGCCGGTGGCGCCGTCTACTCGCCCGCAATCACCGACTTCATCTTCATGGTCGAGGAGACGAGCCACATGTTCATCACCGGTCCCGACGTCATCGAGACGGTGACCGGCGAGGAGGTCGGATTCGAGGAACTCGGCGGGGCGAGCACCCACACCGCCGAGACCGGCGTCGCTCACTTCTCGGCGGAGGCCGAGAAGAACTCGCTCGACGACATCCGCCGACTGCTCTCGTATCTCCCGCAGAACAACGTCGAGGATCCGCCGGCCGTCGACCCGTGGGACGACCCCGATCGTCGCGACGAGGAGCTCACGAACATCGTTCCGAACGCCCCGCAGAAACCGTACGACATCGTCGACGTCATCGACCGGGTGATCGACGAGGAATCGTTCTTCGAGGTCGCCGAGGGGTACGCGCGGAACCTCGTCACTGGGTTCGGGCGGCTCGACGGCCGGCCGATCGGTATCGTCGCCAACCAGCCGCGAGTCAACGCCGGCACGCTCGACATCGACGCCTCGCTGAAGGGATCGCGGTTCGTCCGGTTCTGCGACGCGTTCAACGTCCCGATACTCACCTTCGTCGACGTGCCGGGATTCATGCCGGGAACCGACCAGGAGCACAACGGGATCATCAAACACGGGGCCAAACTGCTGTACGCCTACTCGGAGGCGACAGTTCCCCTCCTGACAGTCATCACGCGAAAGGCGTACGGCGGTGCCTACGACGTGATGGCCTCGAAACACCTGGAGGCCGACGTCAACTACGCGTGGCCGACTGCGGAGATCGCAGTGATGGGACCGCGGGGAGCCGTCAACATCCTCTATCGGGACGAACTGGCCGCAGCCGACGACGTCGAGGAGCGACGACAGCAACTGATCGACGAGTACCGGGACGCGTTCGCGAACCCCTACACTGCAGCCGAGCGCGGCTTCGTCGACGACGTGCTCGAACCGCCGGAGACGCGTCCGCGCCTGATCAGAGATCTCCGGATGCTCGAATCGAAGCGGAAGGAGGCGCCGGATCGAAAGCACGGGAACATCCCGCTATGAGGGTCGAACTCCCCGAGAGCGCGACTGCCGACGAGGCGGCCGCCATCGTCGCCGCAGTCGACGCACACCTCTCGTCGACGGGCGACGACGAAGCCGAATCGACGTGGGACGGTGCGCGGTTCCGGTTCGCTGGTCGCATCGAAACGTTGCAGGATCGACGGGTCCGCGTTCCCGACGGTGCGCCGACCGACGCCTGGTCGGCGGCCGGTCGAACCGATCGGATGGCGCGGCGGTAACTGCCCTCGGAACCGATAGAATCACAAGTTCGCCGCGGGTGGTGGCTCACACGATGTTTGATAAGGTACTCGTCGCCAATCGGGGTGAAATCGCCGTGCGCGTCATGCGCGCCTGCGAGGACCTCGGGGTCGATACCGTCGCCGTCTACAGCGAGGCGGACAAACACGGCGGCCACACCCGGTACGCCGACGAGGCGTACAACATCGGCCCCGCCAGAGCGGCGGATTCCTATCTCGATCACGACGCAGTTATCGAAGCCGCCGAGAAATCCGGCGCGGACGCGATCCATCCGGGATACGGCTTTCTCGCGGAGAACGCCGAGTTCGCTCGCACGGTCGAAGAGACCGCGGGCCTCACGTGGATCGGTCCGTCCGCCGAATCGATGGAGCAGCTCGGCGAGAAGACGAACGCTCGACGGCTGATGAACGAGGCGGGCGTCCCGATCGTCCCGGGGACGACCGAGCCCGTCGAGGAGGTCGAGGCAGTCCGGACCTTCGGCGAGGAGAACGGCTACCCGATCGCGATCAAGGCGGAGGGCGGCGGCGGCGGTCGCGGGATGAAGATCGTACACGAGCCCGAGGAAGCCGAAGACCAGCTCGAAGCCGCAAAGCGGGAGGGAGAGGCATATTTCGACAACGACTCGGTGTATCTCGAACGCTACCTCGAGCGCCCGCGCCACATCGAAGTCCAGATCCTCGCCGACGAACACGGCAACGTCCGTCACCTCGGAGAGCGGGACTGTTCGCTACAGCGCCGCCACCAGAAGGTCATCGAGGAGGGGCCCTCGCCGGCTCTCGACGACGATCTGCGGGAGGAAATCGGAGAGGCGGCCAGACGCGGCGTCGCCGAGTCGGCGTACGTCAACGCTGGAACCGTCGAGTTCCTCGTCGAGAACGGCGAGTTCTACTTTCTGGAGGTCAACACGCGGATCCAGGTCGAGCACTGCGTCACCGAGGAGCTGACCGGAATCGACATCGTCAAGTGGCAGCTCCGGGTCGCCGCTGGCGAGGAACTGACGTTCGAGCAGAGCGACGTCGAGCTGGACGGTCACGCGATAGAGTTCCGAATCAACGCCGAGAACGCCGCCGACGGGTTCGCGCCAGCCTCGGGCGGATCGCTGACGACGTACGACCCGCCGGGCGGGATCGGAGTCCGGCTGGACGACGCGCTCCGGCAGGGTGAGGACCTCGTCACCGACTACGACTCGATGGTCGCGAAGCTGATCGTCCACGGCAAAGACCGTGAGGAGTGCATCGCACGCTCGAAGCGAGCCCTCGCGGAGTACGATATCGAGGGAATCGTGACGATCATCCCGTTCCACCGGCTGATGCTCGACGACGAGACGTTCGTCGCCGGCGATCACTCGACGAAATACCTCGACGAGGAACTCGACCGGAGCCGACTCGAGGAGGCGCAGGCGAAGTGGGGGACGGAGACTGTCGACGGCGACGACGACTCCGTGGTCGAACGGGAGTTCACCGTCGAAGTGAACGGGAAGCGCTTCGAGGTGAACCTCGAGGACAGAAGCGGGGCGCTGGCGACCGGCGGGTCGGCACCCTCCCGCCCCGCTTCAGGCGGAAGTGACAACTCGGGCGGTAGCGAACGGTCGGTTCCCGCCGACGGGGAGGTGATCGCCGCGGAGATGCAGGGAACGATCCTCGACGTCAACGTCGAGGCCGGCGATACGGTCGAGGCAGGCGACGTGATCTGCGTTCTCGAGGCGATGAAAATGGAAAACGACGTGGTCGCCGAGCGCGGTGGCACGGTTTCGGAGGTCGCCGTCGAGTCGGGACAGTCCGTCGATCAGGGCGACGTCCTCGTCGTTCTGGAGTGACCCGGTTCCCCGAGGCCGAGAGACCACTTGAATTAAACCGGCCGACGACGGAATCGGTGACAACGCGACTCGATTGTAACGCATGTCAGGCCACTGGTCCGCTTTCGATCCGATCTTCTTGGCGTACCTGCTCCTGTTCGGCGGCGCAGCGGTCGGATGTTTCGTCGCGATTCCACAGCTTCGGCGCCTCCACGATCCGGACACTCGTCGGGGGCTCTACGCGCTGCTGTTGATGAGCGGTGGGTGGGCGGCGACGCACGTTGGCTACTTCGCGGCGCCGACGCCGCAACTCCAGTACGCGTTTTACGTGTTGGGGCTCGTCGTCGGCATCGGAACCGTCGGTCCGTGGCTCTACTTCTGCTCGGCGTACACTGGGCGTACTCTCCACCGGAACAGATCGATACGGTGGTCCGCAGTCGCGGTGTATCTCGTCATCGTCACGGTCAAACTAACGAATCCGTTGCACCACCAGTACTTCACGACCGAGACGGCGACCGATCCGTTTCCACATCTCCTCGTCGTTCACGGATCGCTTCACTGGCTCGCGATGGGATTGGCCTACTCGCTCGCGTTCGTCGGGTTCTTCATGCTGTTCGAGCTGTTCCTGCGGGTGAACTCGGAGACGGGGCCGCTCTTCGTACTCGTCGGGTTGACCGGATTGCCGATCGTCTTCGACGTCCTCGGCGTTCTGACGCCGTATCTGATCAACACGACCTACTCCTCGATCGGCGTCGCTGCGTTCGCGGTCGGGGTGTCGTACTTCTACGTCGATCAGCTACGAACGGTCCAGTTGGCGGGCGATACGGGAAGTCCGATCGTCGTTCTCGACGACCGGGACCGGATCCGCGATTTCAACGCCGAAGCTCGGCACCTCTTCCCGGACCTCCGGAACGGTCTCGGAGAGCCGCTCCACGAACTGCTTCCCGACGTCGCCGAGGCGATCGGAACGGACGAGGACGTTGTAGAGCTGAACGTCGACGGGGCGACCCGGTATTACAGCGTCTCCTCGAATCCGCTGACGGCGGACCGAACTCGACTCGGAGAGACGATTCTGATGAACGACGTCACGCATCGCGAGCAGTACCGGCGGTCGCTCGAGCGACAGAACGAGCGGCTCGATCAGTTCGCCGGAATGGTCTCACACGACCTCCGGAATCCACTGACCGTCGCGAAAGGACGGATCGAGCTCGCGAAAACGGAGCCCGAGCCGGCGCATCTGGATGCGGCGTCGGAGGCGCTCGATCGGATGAACGAGCTCATCGACGACATCCTCGCGTTGGCTCGACAGGGCAAAGCGATCGATGCGACGGAGCGGGTGGAGCTGCGAGCGGCCGCAGAGGACGCCTGGCGAATGGTCGACGGGAAGAACGCGACCCTCGAAAGCGAGCCCGCGTCCGGTGTCGCCGTCGAGGCGGACCCCGAACGGCTCCAGCAACTCCTCGAGAACCTCTTTCGGAACGCCGTCGAACACGGCGGAAGCGACGTTCGGATCACCGTCGGGCCGCTTTCGGACGGGTTCTACGTCGCCGACGACGGCAGCGGTATCGACGAATCGGACCGGAACGAAATATTCGGTGCAGGATACACGACATCGGCGGACGGAACCGGATTCGGCCTAGCGATCGTCGAGGAGATCATCGACGCACACGGCTGGTCGGTTCGGATCCCGCGAACCGACGACGGCGCACGGTTCGAAATCCGAACTGGGCAGTCCTAGCGGAATCGGGGACGGGCACGCTCTATGCGGAGGGAATATATGGCTCCCCAGTCGATCGTGATTTATGGTATCACACACGGTAGCGGGCGCCAACGGAACTGAACTCTTCGTCGAGGAAACCGGCGTCGAAGACGGGCCGCCGATACTGTTCATCCACGGCTACTCGCAGTCACATCTCTCCTGGACCAAACAGTTCGAGTCAGATCTGGCCGAGGAGTTCCGTCTCGTCGCGATGGACAATCGGGGCCACGGCAACTCGGAGAAGCCGACGGACGCCTACGCCGACTCGGCGCTGTGGGCCGACGACGTTCAGGCTGTGATCGAGACGCTCGATCTGGAATCGCCGGTGCTCGTGGGGTGGTCCTACGGGGGGTTGATCATCTCGGACTACCTGGGAGAGTACGGTGACGAGCAGCTCGGCGGGATCAACCTCGTCGGGGCGATCTCGAAGAATGGAACCGACGACGCCCTCGCGGTCATCGGTGAGCATTTCGTCGAACTGATACCGGGATTCGAATCGACCGAGGCCGAGGAGAGCGTCGAAACGCTCGAGAGGTTTGTCGGACGCTGCATCCACGACGAGCCGACGGCGAAGGATCTCGCCTTCATACTCGGCTTTAATGTCATGACCCCGCCCCGCGTTCGCACGGCGCTTCACTCGAGGACGGTTACCCACGACGACGACTTGCGGGCGGTAGAGAAGCCGGTCCTCATCACACACGGTGCCGAGGACTCGATCGTCCTTCCGGAGGCGGCGTCCGAACACGCGTCGTTGATCGACACCGCGGAAACCTCGATCTATCCGGACGTCGGCCACTCGCCGTTCTGGGAGGCACCCGACCGGTTCAACGCCGAACTCCGGGAGTTCGTATCCGGATTGTAGTCGAACGACGGCAGTCACCACACAAAAACACTATCCCTCCCCACCTCGTATTCGAACTAATGCTGAGTGCCGTCATGGAGGACTACATCAAGGCGATTTACATCCTCGGGGATGACGGAGACGACCGCGTCGGAACGTCGGCGCTCGCCGAGCACCTCGACGTCACGTCGCCGACCGTTTCGAGCATGCTGAAGAAGCTCGAGTCACACGGGCTCGTCGATCGTGAGGAGTACCGAGGTGTCACGCTCACCGAGGAGGGCGAAGTCGTCGCGCTGGAGATCCTTCGACACCACCGACTCCTGGAGTCGTTCCTCACGGAGCAGCTCGACTACGATTGGTCGGAGGTCCACGACGAGGCGGATCGACTCGAACACCACGTCTCCGACGAGCTGACCGAGCGTATCGCCGAATCGCTCGGGAACCCCGGCGTCGATCCGCACGGGGACCCGATCCCGGACTCGGAGCTGAGGCTCCCCGACGCCAACGGGACGAACCGCCTCGACGACGTCGAAGCCGGAGAACGGGTCGTCGTCCGGCGGATCCGCCACCAGGGCGACGAGGAGCTCAGATACCTCTCCGACGCCGGGATCGAACCGGGAACCGAGATCGTCGTCGTGGACGTTGCCCCGTTCGGGATGGTAACCGTCGAAACGCCGGCCGGCAAACAGAGTCTACCGGAGGAGATCGCCCGGCTCATCGAGACGACGCCGGTCGACGGAGCCGAGGCCGAAGCGTAGCGTCACTCGAGCGGTCGGATCCCGGAGACCGCCAGCACCGACCGCAGCGTGAGGACGACGACGAGCGCACCGCCCAGAAGCATCGTCGGGGCCGACAGGAGTCTCGCGGTGGACGCCGGCACGACGAACCGACTCATCCCCATGATGATAAAGCTCACCAGAAGCAACCCGAAGGCCGCGATCGAGAGCGCCACGAAGGTGTCCTGCCGCATCGACAGAACTCGGAGTGCGTCGACCTAAAGCTTTGTCAGATCTGATCCTCCTCTTCGAGCCCCTCGATCACGTCGTCGACGAGCGCGTCGACGGAGTCGTACGGAAACTCCGCGTCGCCGCCTTTGCTGTTCAGTTCCATGGCAGTCATCGAGAACTCGCCGGATTCGAACGTCGTCGCCGGCCCGTTCGGCAGCGCCGGGAGGAGATCCATCGGGCTGTTCACCGGGTAGTCGGCACCCTCGAAGGCGTCGACGAACTGTGCTCGGAGGTCGTCCTTATCGACCATACCTCAACGATAAACTCACAACTAAATTGTTATTTTCCCGTCCATGACCGGTTCATTGAAAAGCACCGTTCGACGCGAACGGGAGGTCCCTCCAGCAGAGTTATCCCGGCGGGCGTCCCGCGAACACTCATGACGGAGTTCTCATCGCGCGTCGAAGCGATTTCGATAAGCGGTATTCGCGAAGTGTTCGAAGCGGCCGGCGAGGACGCGATCAACCTCGGGCTCGGACAGCCCGACTTCCCGACGCCCGAACACGCCCGTCGGGCGGCGATCGAGGCAATCGAGGCCGGGGACGCCGATGCCTATACCTCGAACAAGGGAACGTCGGAGCTGCGCGAGGCGATCGTGGCGAAACACGCGAGGGACAACGACGTCTCCGTCGATCCCGAGAACGTCGTCGCCACCGCCGGCGGAAGCGAAGCCCTCCACATCGCCCTCGAAGCGCACGTCGACGCCGGTGAGGAGGTGATCTTCCCGGATCCCGGATTCGTCTCCTACGACGCACTCACACGACTCGCTGGCGGCGAACCCAAACCGGTCCCGCTGCGGGAGGATCTGACGCTCGACCCCGCGACCGTCGAAGCGGCCATCACCGATGAGACGGCCGCCTTCGTCGTCAACAGTCCCTCGAACCCGACCGGTGCCGTCGCGAGCGAAGCGGACGTGCGGGCGTTCGCGCGCATCGCCGACGAGCACGACGTGCTCTGTCTCTCCGACGAGGTGTACGAACGGATCGTCTTCGACGGGGAGCACCACTCGCCGCTTCGGTTCGCCGAGTCGGACAACGTCGTCGTCGTCAACGCCTGCTCGAAGAGCTACTCGATGACCGGCTGGCGGCTCGGCTGGGTGACCGGCTCTAGCGAGCGGATCGAGCGAATGCTTCGGGTCCACCAGTACGCTCAAGCGTGTGCGTCGGCACCCTCACAGTACGCCGCCGAAGCGGCGCTCACGGGACCACAGGAGCCGGTCGAAGAGATGCGAGCGGCGTTCGAGAGGCGACGCGACGTACTGCTCGACGGGCTCGAGGAGATCGGCCTCGAAACCGCCACGCCGCAGGGAGCCTTCTACGCGATGCCGCGCGTCCCCGACGGCTGGGTCGAGGAAGTGATCGATCGCGGTGTCGTCGTCGTCCCGGGGGAGGCTTTCGGCGAGAACGGGGCCGGACACGCCCGCATCTCGTATGCCGTCGATATCGAGACGCTCAAGGACGCGCTCGAGATCATGTCGGCCGCCGCCGACGCGGTCCGGTAGGTCAGTCGAACCGATCGGCCCGTAGTTTGTCGGGGATCCGATCCGTACCGGTCGTCGCCAGTTCCGCGACGATTCGACCGCTGTAGGGGCCGAGCATCAGACCGGTCGGACCGTGACCCGTCGCCAGGTAGGCGCCATCGACGTCCGGAACGTCGCCGAGTACGGGGAGGCCGTCGGGCGTCACCGGTCTGAGCCCGACCCGGATCTCGGAGACTGTCGCGTCGGCGAGCCCCGGCGCGACTCTGAGCAGTTCCTCGAGAACCTCCTTGACCCCCGCTGCCGTTGCCCGTGGCTCGAAGCCGACGCCCGCCTCGCGGGTCGCTCCGGCGACGATCCGGCCGTCCGGCCACGGAACGATGTAATGGTGTCGGTACCCCTTCACGATCGGCCAGTCGGCGGTCTCCGTATCGGGTAACTCCAGATGTGCGATCTGCCCGCGCTTCGGTTCGACGGGGATCTCGACATTCAGCTGGTTCCCGAACGAACTCGACCACGCACCGCCCGCGACGACAACAGTCGCGGCGTCGATCCGTTCACCGTCGGCGGTCCGCACGCCGGAGACCGCACCACCCTCCGTTCGGATCTTCGTGACGTCGCCGGTCCGCTCGGTGAGTCCGTGCTCGCGCGCCGCATCGAGTAGCGCCTCCGCGAACGCTCGCCCGTCGACGCGGGCGGCGGTGGGATCGTAGAACGCCTCCTTCGGTTCGGCGAGTGCCGGGAAACGCGACGTGGCGTCCGCCGCGGAGATCGGCTCGATCCCCTCGAGCGCATCGCTTCGGTCGTCGATCCGTTCGAGCGCGGCCCGGTGCGGTTCGAGTTCGTCCTCGTCGAGGGCGACCGACAGCTCGCCGAGTCGGGCGTAGCTCGTCTCGCCGACCCCGTCGCGTTCGAGCGACTCGACCAACTCGGGATAGTACCCTGTCGCGTCGGTCGCGAAGGCGAACCAGTCGTCGTTGTCCGTTCGACTACTCGTCGCAGCGGCGATGATTCCCGCTCCGGCATCCGTGGCTCGTCCCTCGTCGAGACGATCGACGAGGAGCGTGTCGACGCCGTCCCGGGAGAGGTGGTAGGCGGTCGAGGCGCCGACGATCCCACCCCCGACGACGATCGCTTCGTGTTCAGTCGACATGCGACGAGATGTCGACGGCAACCGAATAAAGCCGTCGGTGGTTTCCGTCGGAGGGATCGGGCACAGGGGAAACGCATAACCAGCGTCGCGTTGGGTGTGGATGTATGTCGGCGGAGCTTCGGCGACTATTGATCGCGGCCATCCTGTGGCTCGGCCTCTATTTCGGGGTCGCAGCCGTGCTTTTCGGCCTCTTCGTCGTCGGCGGGGCGACGGAGTCGCTCGGCGAGCTATTCGGGCTGGCGTTGGCGTTGAGCGCCGTCGTCACCGGCGTCGCACTCGTCGCCGTGCTCGTCGATCGGATGGTGTTCTCCCGTGACCCGAGCGACTTCCTCACCCGACAGTCGCTGTGGGTGCTCGTCTTCGTCGGTACGACGATCGTCGCCACCGGACTCTTCTTCCCGGTTCGTGCGGGCTCGCCCGGCGACGCGGTGCTTTTCGGTGTCTCGATCGCACTGCCGACGACGCTGCTGCTCTTCGCCGCGATCAATCTGGCGCGGTACCGCTCGATGGAGCACGGGTCGTAGTCGCCACGGCACTTTTCTCGACCGGTGCCGAATCGGATCCATGTTTCAACAGCTCGGGGACCGCGACGTCTGGGCACTGTCGTATAAAACCGCCGTCGAACTCATGAGGAACGCGTTGGTCGAACACGGTGATGGGACGCTTCACGCGCCACCGCGCTGGCGGCTCGATGCCGGTGACGGGGAGCTGGTCTTCACCGCCGGTACCGCGGCCGAAGCTGGCGTCTCCGGCGTTCGAATCTACGAGACGTTTCCGACCACGAGTGACGATCACACCGCGTTGACCGCGGTGTGGGACGCCGGTGATGGGCGGTTCCACGGATCGATAGTCGGACACGCGATCGGTATTCTCCGGACGGGCGGGCTGGGCGGGGTCGCCGTCGATCTGCTCTCCCGCGACGACGCCGACACTGTCGCGGTCCTCGGCTCCGGTCCGCACGCGCGGGCGCAGCTGGAGGCGACCGCGGTGGTTCGGGATATCGACGCCGTCGCGGTGTACAGTCCGACGGCGACGAACAGGGAGACGTTCGCGAGGACAGTCGACGACCGTCTCTCTGCACCGGTCGTTGCCGTCGAGCGCCCCGAAACCGCAGTGGACGGCGCCGACGTCGTCCTCTGTGCGACGGACAGCACTACTGCAGTGTTCGAAACCGACTGGCTCGCGCCCGGCGCCCACGTGACAACCCTCGGGCAGAAGCGACGCGACTCCCACGAAATCCCGGCGGATCTGTCGTCGTCGGTGGACGTCGTCGTGACGGACTCGCTGGTTCAAATGGCGGAGATCGACGACCCGGTCGTCGAACCGACCGCCGAACTTGGGGCCGTCGTCGTCGGCGACGAGGTCGGCCGGAGCTCCGACGACGAGATCACGCTCTACTGCTCGGTCGGGTTGGCGGGGACCGAAGTCGTGCTGGCGTCGGAGCTACTGAAAAACTAGCTCCCTGATTTATGCCTGCCGAGTGCCTTGATATCATATGGCTGTTGCGCGGCACGGGGATGGGATCCGATCGACTGCAGCGGCGCTGGCGTCCCAGGTGCATCCGGTGTTCATGCTCCCGCCGCTCGCCGCCTCGCTCTTCGGCGGGATCGTCGCGGGCGTCGACTCGGTGACTGTCGCCGCGATTCACGCTGCCGCGATCTTCTTCGCCGTCTACACCGCTCACGTGAAGGACGGCTACGTGGATTTCTACGGTCGCGGTGAGGACGACGACCACCCGATGACGCCGTACGGGTGTCGACTCGCGCTGGTCGCTGCGGGGGCCGGGTTCGCGGGCTGTCTCCTCGCGCTCTGGGCCGCCGTCGACCCGTTCGCGGCGCTTTTGACCCTGCCGACGTGGTTTCTCGGCTACTTCCACGCTCCACAGCTCGACACGAACCCGGTGACGACGACGCTCGGCTATCCGGTAGGCATCGCCCTCTCCGTGGTGGGTGGATATTACGTCCAAGCCGTAGCGGTGAGCGCCGAACCGCTCGCCTTCGCCGCAGTCCTGTTGGTCGTGCTCGCGGGCGTGAAGATCATCGACGACGCGCAGGACTTCGCGTACGATCGCTCCATCGGGAAGCGGTCAGCCGTCGTCGCCCTCGGCCCGAACGACGCGATCGAACTCGCCTACGGGTTACTCGTCGGCGGCGTCGTGTTGGTCCTGTGGTTCACCGTCGCCGGAATCTTCGCACCGTCGGCCGCTCTCGCAGGACTCGTCCTCGCCGCGATCGTTCTCCCGACGGTGTACGCCGACGCGACCGTGTCGACGATGCTCTTGATCCGCGGCACGTACGTCTTCTTCGCCGTCCTCACCGTCGCAGTCGTCTACCGGCCGCTTGCGGCGGTTCCCCTGCCGGATATCGGTGTACTCGGACCGTACACCTATCTCGCGACAGAGATCGCGTTCGGGACGGCCGCGTTTTTCGTTCTCTACCGGACCGGCGCACTCAGGCGCGCTGCCAGAACGATCGTCGCCCTCTACCCGATCGCGTATCTGTGGGACTGGTACACGCTCTCGGTTGGCGTCTTCGCGATCGAACTCCGAACGGGAATCGACCTCTTCGGCATCCCGATCGAGGAGCACCTGTTCATGATCGTCGTCCCGGCGGTGGTGCTCGCGGTACACGAACTGGTCCACCGCGGGACGCCGGTAGACTCCCTCGGCGACGTGAAGGTCGGCGACGACCGCGTGAGGTGAGTCAGTTCGCCGTGCTGACGATCTTGACCACGTCCCCCTCCTCCAAGGCGTGATCTTCGCCGATCCGCCGGCCTTCGCGGGCGTCGACCGCGTGGAGATAGCCGTCCCCGATGTCCGAGTGGACGGCGTAGGCGAGCTCCTTCGGCGTCGCACCGTCGGCCAACAGGAAGGCGTCCGGCAGGACGTTCCCCTGTCCGTCCGTCCACCGCGTCTCGTTTTGAACCGGGTACACCGTGATCCGATCCAATACCCCGTAAACCGCCTCATCGAGCGCCGCCTGAACGCCCGTCCCGCCCCACGCGTCCATCACGCCCCGGATTCGCTCGAGTCCGTCCGTCTGGGCGTCCGAGAGCTCGCCGGCGATGCTGAACGTTTCGTCGCCGGGTGCGTAGTCGACGACGCCGGCGTCGACGGCCTGTCGGAGCGCGAGCTCTCCCTCCGCGGTGGTCGGAACGACACGGTCGGCCGCCTCCCGCAACCGCTCGACGTTACCCTCCGGTGCGACGTCGGCCTTGTTCGCGACGACGACGATCGGTTTGGTCCGCCGGCGGAGCAGCCGAGCGAGCTCCTCTCGATCCTCGTCACCCCACTCGTGGGGATCGGTGGAGTAGTTCAGCTCCCGGAGCATCGCCGCCACGTCGTACTCGCTCGCACCGATTCCGGTGAGAACGTCCGTGAGCGACTCCTCGAAGTCGAAGTTCGGCGATCGTGACCCCCGCTCGATCGACTCCCAGTTCCTGTCGATGATTCCCGCGAGCCACAGGTCCATCTCCTCCTCGATGAACTGAACGTCGTCGACTGGATCGTAGCTTCCGATCTCGACCGGTTCGCCCTCGGCGTTCGTTCCTCCCGAGGCGTCGACGACGTTGAGAATGACGTCGGCGTTCGTCAGTGCGTCGAGGAACTGGTTCCCCAGACCGCGCCCCTCGTGGGCTCCGGGAACGAGCCCGGCGACGTCGAGGAGTTCGATCGGGACGTACCGCTTGCCGTCCCGACAGTTCCCGCACCGCTGCTCGAGGTCGAGACACGGACACCGAGTGCGGACGTGGCTGATCCCACGGTTCGGATCGATCGTCGTGAACGGGTAGTTGCCGACGTCGACGTCCGCCCGCGTCGCGGCCTTATAAAAGGTCGACTTCCCGGCGTTCGGTTTACCGGCGAGGGCGACAGATAGCATACCGATTTCAGGACCAGTAGACCGAATTGCCTTTCGGTTGGTGTCACAGGTAGACGACGGCGAGGTTCAGCAGCGCGACGGCGAACCCGACAGCCGCCACCATCGGGCCGAACCAGCGGGGAAATCGGCCGAATTCGGCGAGTTTCGGATACGCGATCGCGACGCCGCCGACGACGAGTAACATTGCACCGATCGCGAAGCCCACGCCCTCCTGCAGCAACATCCGTATCAGCGGATTCGCCTCTCCGCTGGCTCCGAGCGCCGCGTAGGCGAGCGCTGTCGTCGCCCCGTCGGCGACGCCGTGACCCAGAAGGATCAACAGTCCATCGCGTTCGTGTTTGTCCATGACAACTGCCCGCCGTGCCCGTGATCGGCACAGCTACGACGCAATAGCCTCGGCACGGGCTTCTGTATGGGCAGCCTTCCGGAGAACAGGGATCCAGTACTGTCCGACTGTGGAGCGGTTAGGAATCTTCGGCCTCGGCGATCAACTCCGAGACGTCCCCGTTTCGGGTCGCTCGGTCGGCAACGGCGTCCCAGTCGACGGACGCCTCCTCGATCGGCACCACGGCCGATGTCGGATCAGCGATCGGTTCCGGTTCGAACCTATCGCTATCGGCGATCGGGACGAACGCGGACACCGGATCCGTCTCGGTCGGGACGAACGCGGACGGAAGCTCGTCCCACTCGATCGACGCCTCCGTGATCGTCAGTGCGCCGCGGCTCCGGATCGAGCCGTCGACCTCGGCGCGCTCCGAGAGCGCGCAGTTCTCGCAGGCGATGTCGCCACGCACGTGGGCGTCGTCGTGAATCGTCACGTCACCCTCCCTGGTGGTCACGTCGCCGTGAACGACCGTTCCGCGTCCGATCCGAACGTCACCTCTCGCGCGCAAACTGCCGAAGATTTCGGTGTCGCCCCCGACCTCGATGTCGGTCGCCCGGAAGTTGCCGTGGAGCCGACAGCCGTCGCCGATCGTGGCGGGCATCGAAACGCGCCAGGCGTCGTCGCTGACTCTCGCACCGCGCGGGATCGTCACCGGCTCCAGTTCGTGCTCGCCGCCGAGGAACGCCTCCGCGACCTCCGAGGCCGCTTCCTCCTCGCCGAGTCGAAGTAACTGTGAGAGATAGATGAACAGGAAGACGATCGTCGGCATCGGGTTTCGGATGACGATCCAGCCGTTCGCTTCGAACCCACGTTCGATGTCGACGTCGTCGCCGATGTCGAGGTCACCGGAAACCATCAGCTGACCGGCCACGTGAACCCGCTCGCCGAGGTAAGCGTCCTCCCCGACCAGGACGTTGCCGTCGACGTCGCACCACATGTCGAGCCGGCAGTCGCCGTCAGCCTCGATGTCGCCACCGAAGCGAACCCGCTCGCCTGCGACGACCGATCCGCCGCGGACGCCCAACTCGACGACGCTCTGGCCGCCGATCAGCACGTCGCCGTCGGTAACGAGGTCGTGCTCCTCGACGACGGTTCCGTCGGGCAGGTGGAGCGCTTCGAGGGGATCGCCACCAAACACGGCGTACCGGTCCGCCGCAGCGTTAATAAAGCCTCCTGCTGGCGTCAGACGGACGTCTGCCGAACGGAGGATCAGCCGACGAGCAGCGCGATACCGAGCAGGAGCGTCCCGGCTCCGAACAGCGAGATCCCGCCGACGAAGAGAACCGTCGTTCGCTCACCGCCGCGTTGGCCCTCGAAGAGGCCGAGAGCGGTGATCACCGCGCCGAGAGCGGTGAGTGCGAGCGCGATCGGGAGCCACATCACTCCTGTGGCCGAACGACCGTCACCGGAACGGGTGCCCGTCGGACGACCGTCTCGGCGACGCTGCCGAGCAACACCCGCGCGACACCGTCGCGACCGTGGCTTCCGACCACGATGTTGTCGACGTCGTTCTCCTCGGCGTACTCGATGATCGCTCTCGCCGGTCGTCCGACGACGTCGTCCGTCGCGAGCGACACGCCACGTTCGTCGGCCCGATCCGTCGCCGCCCCGAGAACGGCCTTCGCCCGCTCGTCCGCGACTGCCATCCAGTCGTCGGCGCTGCCGGGACCCCACGCCGTCGCGCCGTCGACGGGGTCTTTCACGTACAGCGCGACGATCTCGTCGTCGGGAAACCGCTCGAGAGCGTACTCCAGCGCAGCGTCGGCCGGCGCTGAACCGTCGATGGGAACGAGAATCCGATTCATCGAGCGATCACCGTCGATTCGAGTATCTTCGTCATATCTACCTCTTTCAGTTCCCAACGTAATATACACAGGGGACGAACGGTTACCCCTTCAAGCGCCCGCAGGCGGTCGTTCTCGTGCGATTGCTGACGGCCTGATTTCGAGTTCCCGCAATCCGAGCCGACGACGGCGTCTTTTTGTGCCCGCCGCCGAACTCCAAACCATGGCAATCGAGGGAACCGGCGGACGCTCCGATCCAGCGTCGGACGACCGCGCGAACTACGACTACGCTGGCGGTGAGGTTGCACGCCCTGGACTCGTTTCGGATCTCGAGGGAGCGATCGACGGGGAAGTCCGCTTCGACGACTACTCGCGGGCGCTGTACGCGACAGACGCGTCGGCATACGAGATGACGCCCGTCGGTGTCGTCTTCCCGACCAGCACCGACGACGTCGCCGCGGTTATGGAGTACTGCGCGGAGCGAGAAATTCCGGTGTTACCGCGGGGCGGCGGAACCTCCCTCGCAGGACAGTCGGTCAACGAGGCGGTCGTACTCGACTTCAGCCGTCACATGGACGGGCTGCTCGACTACGACGCCGACAGCGCGACGGCGACTGCCGAACCGGGTGTGTATCTCGGCGATCTCAACGCCGAACTCGCCGAGGCCGGACTGAAGTTCGCTCCGGATCCCGCGTGGGGGGACAAATCCGCCCTCGGGGGCGCAGTCGGCAACAATTCGACGGGGAGCCATTCGCTCGTCTACGGGAAGACCGACGCCTACGTCGAATCGCTGGAGGTCGTTCTCGCCGACGGTTCCGCCCACCGGTTCGGTGCGGTAACCGAGTCCGAGTGGCGCGAGCGTGCCGAGCGGGACGACCTCGCCGGCGAGGTTTACGGGGCGCTCTACCGGATCGCGACCGAGGAAGCCGAGACGATTCGAGAGACGTATCCGGAGCTGAAGCGGAACGTCTCCGGCTACAACCTCGACCGGCTCGTCGACGAGTACGCGGCGCTGCAGGCTGGCGAGCGGGAGACGGTCAACCTCGCGCGAGTTCTCGCTGGCAGCGAGGGGACGCTCGGGATCATCACGGAGATCACGGTCTCGCTGGAGCCGGTCCCGGAGACGAAATCCGTCGGTCTCTTCGCCTACGACAGTCTGAGCGCGGCACTCGAGGACGTGTCGACGATCCTCGAGTTCGGTCCCGCCGCCGTCGAAGTGCTCGACGACGTCCTCCTCGACCTCGCGCGCGACACCAGCGAGTTCGGCGATCTCGTCCGGGAGACGCTCCCCGACGAAACCGAGAGCGTCCTCCTCGTCGAGTTCTACGCCGACTCCGACGAGGACGGCAAGCGATCGATCGCGAACCTCTTCGCCGACCGCGTTCCGGAGATCGACACGGAACTCGACCCCGATCCGGATCGCACGACGACCGACGACCCGGTCCGGGCGTTTTACGCCGCCGAAGCACACGAACAGGCCGATCGGGACCGGTTCTGGAAGCTCCGGAAATCCGGCCTCCCGATCCTCCTCGGTCGAACGACCGACGCGAAGCACATCAGTTTCATCGAGGACGCCGCCGTCCCACCCGAACATCTCCCCGGGTTCGTCGCCGACTTCCAGGACGTGCTCGACGAACAGGGGGCGTTCGCCTCCTTTTACGGCCACGCCGGACCGGGCTGTCTCCACATCCGCCCGCTGGTGAACACCAAGTCGCTGGATGGGATCGAACAGATGCGCGCGATCGCGGACGGGGCGACCGATCTCGTCCTCGAATACGAGGGGAGTGTCTCCGGCGAACACGGCGACGGCCGGGCGCGGACTCAGTGGAACCGGAAGCTCTACGGCGACGAGGTGTTCGAGCTGTTCGCCGATCTCAAGCGGACCTTCGACCCTGACTGGTTGCTCAACCCCGGACAGGTCTGCGGCGACGTCGACATGACCGAGAATCTTCGGTTCGATCCGGAGTACGAGTTCGATACGGGGTTCGATCCGGTACTCGAGTGGGACAACGACAACGGCTTTCAGGGGATGGCCGAGCTCTGTCACGGCTGCGGCGGGTGCCGCGGACCCCAACACACCACCGGTGGCGTCATGTGCCCGACGTACAGGGCCGCCGACGAGGAGATTCAGAGCACGCGAGGTCGGGCGAACGCCCTCCGTGCGGCGATGAGCGGGCGACTCGACGCGGAGGCGACCGATCCGGAGTTCCTCCACGAGGTGATGGACCTCTGCATCGGCTGTAAGGGCTGTGCGAACGACTGTCCCAGCGAAGTCGACATGGCGAAGCTGAAAGTCGAAGTCGATCACGCCCACCACGAGGAACACGGCTCGTCGATCCGGGACCGGCTCTTCGCGAACGTCGAGGGACTCTCGAAGTTCGGGAGCCGTCTCGCCCCGATCTCGAACGTGATGCCGAAACTACCGGGGTCGCGGTTCGTGATGGAGAAGACGCTCGGCATCGCCCGGGAGCGAAAGCTCCCGACGTTCCAGCGCCGCTCCTTCGAGGACTGGGTGGCCGAGCGGGACGCCGGCGTCGACGAGGCCGACGCCGAGCGGAAGGCGCTGCTGTTACCCGACACGTTTACGAACTACTCCGAACCGGAGGTGGCGAAGGCCGCCGTGGCGGTGCTGGAGGCCGCCGGCGTCCACGTCGACGTCCCCGACGTCGGTCCGAGCGGTCGGGCCGCCTTTTCGAAGGGGTTCCTCGAGAGATCGGCCGACCGTGCGGAAGCCGTCGTCGAGGCGCTCGAACCCCGGATCGACGAGGGCTGGGACGTCGTCGTCGTCGAACCCTCCGATGCCGTCATGCTCCAGTCGGATTACCTCGATCTGCTCGGCGAGGACGCCGTAACGGTCGCGGAGAACGCCTACGGCGTCTGTGAGTATCTCGATCGGTTCCGACTGGACGAAAACGTTCCCTTCGAGGGGAACGGCTCGCTCACCTACCACGGCCACTGTCACCAGAAGTCGACGAAGAAGGACCACCACGCTGTGGGGGTGCTGCGTCGTGCGGGGTATGCGGTCGATCCGCTGGACTCGTCCTGCTGTGGGATGGCGGGCTCGTTCGGCTACGAGGCCGAACACTACTCGATGAGTCAGGCCGTCGGGGAGATGCTCTTCGAGAAGGTGGACGCGGCCGACGGCGAGCCGGTCGCCCCCGGTGCGTCGTGTCGGACACAGCTCGAGGATCGCGACGGCGGTGAGCGTCCGGACCACCCGATAGAGCGGTTGGCAGCGGCGCTTCCCTAATCCTCGCTCTTCGGGAAGTCCTCGTCTTTCACCGACGGCAACTCGAGGAACTCCTTCAGCTCGAGATACTGCCCCGCCGCGAGACGACCGACCGCGTCGAGTTCGAAGATGTCGAGCTCACCCTCGTCGGTGACTACCGAATCGTCCAGGTGAATGTACTGGATCTCGCCCAGAAAGAGGATGTGCGAGCCGAGTTCGAGGGCGCGATCGAGCGTGCACTCGAAGGAGACCTTCGCGTCGGCGACGCGCGGCGGGACGACAGTCTCCGACGGAGCGCGCTCTATCTCGCAGGCGTCGAACTCGCTCACTTCCGACGGGTACGTCGCGCTCGTTCCGTGCATCCGTTCGAGAACCTCCCCCGTGACGACGTTGTGGACGAACTCCTCCGTCTCGAGGATGTTTCTCGCGGTGTCCTTGAGAGTTCCGTCGGCGTGCGTTCCGTGAGCGAAGTGGATTATCGGGGGATCCACACAGGCGACGTTGAAGAAACTGAACGGAGCGATGTTGTCGTTGCCGTCCGCGTCGATCGTACTGATCCACCCGATCGGGCGCGGAACGACGCCGGAGACGAGAGTTCTGTACACCTTCCGCGATTCGACGTCCGAGGGTCTGAATTCGACCGGCATCGACGTGACGGACGTGCCGAGCGACCATCTACTTTGTTAGTTAAACGACCCTATTGCGCATCCCCTCGAGCGTTCCGGAGCGGTACTGCTCGTAGTTCTCGGCGAAGATCTCCGCGACTCGCTCGACGTATCGCTGGGAGCCACCGGCCATGTGTGGCGTCAGAACGACGTTTTCCATCTCCCACAGCGGGGAGTCACGGGGAAGCGGCTCCTCGGCGGCGACGTCGAGGGCGGCGCCACCCAGATAACCGGTCCGCAGCGACTCGATCAGCGCGTCCTGATCGGCGACCTCCCCCCGGGCGATGTTGATGAAGACCGTCTCCCGATCCATCGAGGAGAACGCCCGCTCGTCGAACAGTCCACGCGTCGCGTCGGTGAGTGGACACGCTGCGACGACGTACTCCGAACGACCCAGTACGGTGTGAAGCTCTGATGGAGGGTAGATCTCCTCGACGGCCTCCGGAACGTCCGAGAGGTCGCGCTTGACCCCGATGACGTCCATCCCGATCGAATCGCAGAACTCCGCGATCCGACCGCCGATCGCGCCAACGCCGACGATCCCGACGGTCTTTCCCGTCGGTTCTCCGGGCGCGAATCGCCGCCACTCCCTGTTTTTCTTCTGTCGCTGGGCACGTGCCAGCCCTCGCTCGAAGGTGAGGATGTACCCCAGTACCTGGTGGGCGATCGGCGTCGCGTGAACGCCGGAGACTGTCGTGAGCGCGACGCCGCGATCGGCTAGCGCGTCGAGATCGAACCCGTCGTATCCGGAGCTGAGTGACTGCAGCCACTCGAGTTCTTCGGCCGCTGCGAGCAGTTCGTCGTCGATCGCGTGCTCGATGACGATCTCGACGTCCGCGATACGCTCGATCGCGTCGCGACGATCGGTCGCACACTCGAGCCGAACGTCCGGACAACGGTCGTAGATCGCGGTCTCGAGGGCGTCGAGCCCCCCCGCGTTCTCCGGTGGAAACTGGTGAAGCAGCAGCACGGTCGGCGAACCCATGGCTGTGGCTACGAGCGACCCGAAAAAAAGATGTCGACGGCTACGATGTCGCCCGTCCGAGCAAACGCGCGACAGACGCCTGTATCTCGGTCAGGTACTGAACGAGGAACATCGCCGACGCGACTGCGAGTGCACCGGCCGAAACCGTCACGTCCGGATAGACCATGATGACCAGTCCCAGTGCGACGAAGACCGTCCGAACGGTCCCATCCGTGTAGCGGTTCGGGCCAACCGAATGGGCGTAGTTGACACCGTGGGTTATCGCCACGCCGCCGAACAGTACGATGACCGTGACGAGCAGCGTCTCGAGGGCTAACCCGCCGACGAGCAGGATGGGATTGAAGAGGAAGACGATCGGCAGGACGAAGAGCACGATCGAGATCCGGATCGCGGCGAAACACGTCTCCCAGAAATCCGACCCGGCGATGCCGCTCGACACCACGGCGGCGGTCGCGATCGGCGGGGTGATGAACGAGAGGACCGCGGAGTAGAACACGAAGTAGTGTGCCGCCAGTTCGGGAACGAGAAACGCCTCGACGAACGTCGGCGCGACGAGGATCGCCACGACCGTGTAGGCGGCGACCGAGGGCATCCCCATCCCCAACAGGATGCAGATCACCATGGAGATGACTGCGGCGAGCAGAAGCGAGCCGCCGGTGAGATCCATCAGCGCGAGCGTCAACGCTCCGGGGAGACCGCTGGCCTGAATGATGTCGACGATCCCGTTGATCAGCGCGATGATGATCCCGATCGGCGCCAGAATGATCGCCCCATACCGGGCACCGTCGATCGTCTCTCCAACTACCTCCCGAAACACCGTCCCGAGACCTTGACTGGAGTGTTCGTCGTAGATGCTCTCGATGAGTGGGAACGAAAAGCCGGTGAGAAGCTGGGCGAACACCGTCATCATCGCCGACGTCACCACCGTCCACTGTAACACACCGAGGGTGAAAACGAGGACGCAGAAGGGGATCAGAAACTTCAGAGCGTCCCAGGCGAGCTCCCCGCCCGTGCGGAACTCCTCGGCTTCCCAGTCGATCTCCGGGGAGAGCCCCTCCGGCGTGTTTCTGAGCGTCGCGTAGTGAACGCCGACCGCGACGGTGACGACGAAAATGAGCGCGGGGATCAACCCTGCAATCAACACGTCGAAGTAGGTGATGCCGAGCAGCGACGCCATCACGAACGCGGCCGCACCCATCACCGGCGGCATCACCTGCCCGCCCGAGGAGGCGGTCGCTTCGACACCGCCCGCAACCTGTCCAGGCATCCCACTGTCCTTCATCATGGGGATCGTGAAGGAGCCGGTCATCGCCGCGTTCGCCGACGGCGAGCCGTTGATCGAGCCGATGATCATGCTGGCGAGGACGGCGAACTGGGCGACGCCCGACCGGAACTTCACCGCCGCGATCATGACTCCTCGAAGGATCAACTCGAACGCCCCGTAAGCGCGGACGAGCCCCGTGTAGAGCAGAAAGAGCGCCACCCACGCCGCGATGATCCGCGAGATCGAACCGAAGAAGCCGCCGATGTTCAACACGAGAACGTCCAGCAGACGGGTCGGGCGGAGCCCGCTGTGGCCGAACATCCCGGGAATGTACCCGCCCCCGAGCCCGTACAGCAGCGCGAGCACGGCGACGAAGACGAACGCGAGACCGAACGACCGATACGAGAGATACATCACGGTTAGAACCAGACCGACGGCGAGGGCGTACTCGTGGGGAAAGCTCACCCCCGGTCGGATGTAAAACAGCTGCCAGAAGAAGATCGCGATATACGCCGTCGCGATCGCCGTGAACGCCCCAACGATCGAGAGAAACACGAGATCACGTCGATCGTCGACCGCCAGGGATTTCGTGGCCTCGTTGAGGACGAAGACGAGCATGCTCCCCCCCACGAACAGGACGGTAAAGCGTGGTCGGGGGAGCCACAGCCAGATCGCATACGAGAGAATGAACAGCCAGTAGACGAGTGCGAGGACGGTCAGCGGGCGATCCAATCGTGTCGACGAGCTTTCCTCGAGGAACGCGTTGTCTTGGTTCTCAGACATTTATATGAATGCGAACGTGATTCGATCCCCCGCGCGAGGCATCGATAACGATACGGGGAGTTGACTAGATGCTACGGCATGTCGGCGCCGTACTCCTCGTAGAACTGCTCCGCTCCCTCGTGGTACGGAAGGTCCCCGCTCAAACCTGCGGTCATCTGGTTCACGTCGCTGTGATCGAGGTAGGACTCGTCGGCCTCGTGGACCACGTCGATGTGTTCGTGGCTGACTCGACAGAGTTCGTAGATACCGTCCGAGGAGATGCTGTCACCGGCGTACACCGAGAACGACTCCGGATAGGCGACGACCTCGTCGAGTCCGACATCCTGATCCCATCCGTACGGCTCCATCTCGATCGGGTTCGTCGCCGCACTGGCCTCCAGCCCACTGGTCCACGTATCCGTCGCCTCGACGGCGAAGACGTCGTTTCGCGCGTCGACCTCCTGAACCCAGCCCGGATTGTTGACGAAATTCGCTCCGTAGACGAGCAGCGCGTCGATTCGTCCCTCTTCGACCGCACCCGCGACTTCACTGGTCTCCAAGTCAACGACGCTGGGTTGGATCTCGTCGAACACTCCCATCTCCTGGAGGACGTCCTCCGCCAGTCGCCGAAGCCCCCATCCCGGGGGGAGGATGTAGATTCCGAGATCGTCGGCCTGTTCGACGATGTCGTCGAAGGTTTCGAGCCCACTCCCCTCGACGGCGACGAAGTAGTGGTGCAGCGCCGCGTAGTTGAACACCTGATCGGCGAAGCTCTCCGGCGTGTCGTCCTCGAACGGCTCACGCCCATCACGTGCCCGCATCATGATCGACAGTCCGGACGTGTGGGCACCGACGCCGCCGGCGTCGAACTCCCGAATGCTCTCTGGGTCGCCAGACGTCTCCTCGATGCGGAGATCGATCGAATCGGATTCCTGGGAGACCGCCCGCTGGAGTGCGCTGACGCCGCGGTTCGAAACCGTCCCCGACGGTGGCACGGCGAGGTTGATCGTTTCGGCGTCGTCATCACCCAGACATCCCGCTGCACCGACGATCGTTGCGGCGGCGGTTCCTGCGAGGAATCTTCGACGAGAGGTTCTGTCTAGCATACATCTCCGTAGGCCGTAGACCTTTAAAAATAGTTCTGTTGCGATCAATTATGAGCTACTGCGATTAACTCCCCGGCGCTGCGCTCCCGTTCGAAGCACGATGTGGACCGTAGCCGACGTCGCAGCGGGGGTGGATGGCGAGGTGGCTCGTCGACGCAAAGAGTATATTTATCCGATCGTCATTCGAGAGCGGCGTCCACGAGAGCGTGTACCGCCTCGAGCGCCTCCCCCTCGAGCGGGCGCAGCGGCGATCGGACCGTTCCAGCGGGCGCACCGCGGTAGCGCATCGCCGCCTTCACGCCGGGGACGCCGTACGTGGCGGTGATCGCACGGTTGAGTTCGACGAGCTTCGAGTTGAGCTCTCTGGCACCCGCTTCGTCGCCGCTCCGGTTGCGTTCGTAGATCTCGACCGACTGTTCAGGTGCCACGTTCGCCAGCGCGAGCACGCCGCCGGTCGCACCCGCATCGAGCCCATGGGCGTAGACGTTTCCGCTGCCGACGAACGTGTCGAACGCTTCGGTTCGGGTGAGCCGGAGTTCGCGCTGGAGCGTCGTGACGTTCCCGCTGGAGTCCTTCATTCCGTGGATGTTCTCGTGAGAGGCGAGCGCCCCGACGGTCGTCGGATCGAGTTTGACGTGGGTCTTCGCGGGGACGCTGTAGAGGTAGATCGGAACGTCGCTTTCGTCGGCGACGCGGCGGTAGTACGCCTCGTGACCCTCCGCATCGGTACCGAAGTAGAACGGTGTCACGACGAGCGCGGCGTCGGCACCGGCCTCGGCGGCCCGGTTCGTGTTCTCGATCGTTTCGACGAACCCCGGATGACCGGTACCGGCCATCACCGGAACCGGCGACTGGTCGACGACGATCTCGGTCACGCGAACGCGTTCGTCCAGCGTCAGCAGTTCGGATTCGCTGTTGGAACCGGCCGGAACGATGAAATCGACGCCACGGTCGACGATCCAGTCGACCAGATCGCGAAGCTTCGGTTCGTCTATCTCTCCGCTCTCCTCGAACGGGGTTACCAGCGGAACACCAGTGCCTTCCATACGAGTCCATCGGCATCGGGGTACATATCTTTCGGTGATCGACGGCGAACAGAGCGAGAGGTTTTATAATACGGGCTGTCAGGGTCGGGTAGGATGGCGTCTTCGCGTGTCGAGTTTTTGGTTCTCGTCGCGGCACTCCTCGCCTGTTCGCTCGCCGTCGGCACGGCGGGTGCAGCGGGTCCGCCGCTGGTAGCTGCGGATGGCGACCCGTCGATCGAACACGTCGGCGTCTCCAGCTATACGGGCGAGGTGTCGACCCTCTCGGCGACGGAGTTCGAGGCCGACAGGACGGAGTTCCGGATCACGGTTCACGACGACGGATCGGCGACGTGGCTGTTCCGGTACGAGCAGCGGCTCGAAACCGACGAGGAGCGCTCGGACTTCGAGGCGTTCGCCGAGGAGTTCACCAGCGAGGAGACGGAGCTCTACCGGAACTTCGTCGAACGCGCCGAGCGCCTCACAAGCGAGGGAACCGACGCGACCGGTCGCGAGATGGCCGCCTCGGAGTTCCAGCGCGACGCCACCACTCGCGGACTCGACGACGATCTCGGGGTCGTCGACATGTCGTTCCGCTGGGACGGGTTCGCTCCGATCGAAGACGATCGGATCGTCGTCGGAGACATCTTCGAAGGTGGACTCTACATCGGCGACGACCAGCGACTCGTCTTCGAGCGCGGCGACGGACTCCGGTTTTCCGAGGTCGACCCTGATCCGGATCGACGTTCCGGTGGGACGCTCGAGGATAGCGACTCGATTACGTACCTCGGCGAGGAGTCGTTCACCGACAACCGACCGCGCGTGGTCTACGTCCCGGACGATCCGTCGACGACGCCGAGCGGGGACGACACGGCGGACGAAACGCCGACGAACCCGGATTCCGATCGAGGGTGGCTGCTGCCCGCTCTCGTCGTTCTCGCCGCGTTCGCACTCGCTGCGGCGCTCGTACACCACTTCGACGTACTGTCGGCGATTCGGAGACGCTTCGACGCCGACGTTGCCGAATCTGCGGACGATGACCGGGAAGGCGAACCGGTCACCGTCTCGGAGGAGGCATTGCTTCCCGACGACGAACGAGTGATCGAAATCCTGAAGTCCAAAGGTGGACGGACGAAGCAGATAGAGATCGTCAACGAGACCGAGTGGTCGAAGTCGAAGGTGTCGATGCTGCTCTCGGAGATGGAGGAAGAGGGACGCATCAGTAAGCTCAGGGTCGGACGCGAGAACATCGTCTCGCTCCCCGGCTACGAGCCCGACGCCGCGGGATCGCCCTTCGATGAGGAGTAGCTAGGGGACGAACTCGACGCCGTCGACGTCGAATCGAGCACCGTCGGCCGCTGACCCACCGGCGTCGATCGACCATCCGTGCGCCTCGACGACCTCGCCGACGATACTCAACCCGAACCCGGTTCCACGTTCGGAGGTCGTGTACCCCGGTTCGAAGAGCCGATCCGAATCGCCGTCGGGGAGTCCCGGCCCGTCGTCGGCGACGTAAAACCCATCCTCGGTAGCGCCGACCGTGACCGAAACGTCGGTGCCGCCGTGCTCGACCGCGTTCCGCAGCAGGTTCTCCAGTAGCTGTCGCAGTCTCGCCTCGTCCGCCAGTATCACGGCATCGGTCTCGACCGAGAGATTGCTCTCCGGCCACTCGATATCCTGCCAACACGCCTCGACGAGGGACCTGAGGTGAACTGGCGTCTCCCCGTCGACGAGTTCGCCCTCGCGTGCCAGCGCGAGTAACTCCTCGATCAGCGACTCCATCCGATCGAGTGCATCGGCGGCGATCTGCAGGTGGTCGCTGTCGGACTGCTCGGCAGCGAGATCGACCCGCCCGGCCGCGACCGTCAGCGGCGTTCGGAGATCGTGAGAGACGATGGTCGTGAACCGCTCGAGCCGTCGGTTCTCCCGCGACAGTTCGTGCTCGCGCCGACGGATCGTCCGCTCGCGTTCGATCCGGTTCATCGTGACTGCGGCGTTCGTGCAGATCACCTCGAGGAGCTTCCGATCGGTTTCGTCGAACACGCCCGGTTCGAACGAACTCACGATCGCGATACCGTAGTCCCCGATCGGGACGAGCAGTTCGCTCCGCAGTTCGGTCTCGGGATTGTGGAGTTCGTCCGCGGTTCGGAGGTCGTTGTAGAGCTCGGATTCGAGGCGTTCGAAGACGCTGTAGGCGACTGTCCCGGGACCGAGCGACGGGAGCTCGCCGATCGCCTCCTCGGCGATGTCGTTCCAGGCGACTGGTTCCAGCACGTCCTCTGCGGCGTCGTAGAAGTGGATCGCCGTCTGTTCGAGGCCGAGAACGTCCGTCGCCGCCTCGAGTACGACGTCTCCGACTTCCGACCGGGACGCCGCCGTGATCATCTCCCGTGTCGCGTCGTGGAGCGCGGTCAGGGCTCGCTCGCGTTCGACGCGATCGGTGACGTCGAAGAATTGCGAGAAGATCGTCACGACGTCCCCCCTCTCGTCGGTTATCACGCGGTTGTGCCACTCGCAGTAGATCCGTTCGCCGTCCTTGCGGACGTTTCCGTTGACCCCGTGGTGGCCGCCGCGCTCCTCGATCAGCCGCTCGAGGCTCGCGACGACTGCCTCCCGGTCGGCGTCGGCGACGATCGTCTCCAAGGATCGTCCGCTCAGTTCCGACGCCTCGTAACCGAGGATCTTCTCGGCAGCGCGGTTCGTGCGAACGATTCGGAGCTCCGTGTTCCACTCGACGACACCGACCGTCGATTGATCGATCAGAAGCGAGAGACGCTCCCGACTCGCCGCAAGCGCCTTCTCCGATCGCCGTCGACCGACCGCGCTGTCGATCCGATTGGCGAGGACCGCGTACTGATCGGCTCCCTGTTCCCTCGGCAGGTAGTCGGTAACGCCGGCGGTGATCGCCTCGCTGGCGATCTCCTCGCTCCCCTCGGACGGGAAGAGGATGAAGGGAAGCTTCGGCGATCGTTGGCGGACGCGTTTCAGGAGCACGATCCCATCCGTGTTCGGCATTTCGTAACCACTCACGACACAGTCGAACGAGGTCGTCGAGAGCCGCTCGAGTGCCTCGTTCGCGGAGCTGGCACTCTCGACGTCGATGCCGCTCCGCCGGAGCGAGACGGCGCCGTCGACGTCGTCGACGACGAATAGCACGCGAATCTCGTCGGTGTTCGTCGGCTCGATCCACGGTCGAGCCCCGTCGGTCCTCACGAAGGTTCCACCATTGTATCAACGAGCGAGGGAGCGGACTTAAAACGGCCGTCCGTATTCAGGATCGGAAAACGGTCACTCGTCGGAAATTTCAGCGACGACGTCGCGGATCTCCTCGACGAACGTCTCGAAGTCGGGGTTGTCCCCCTCCCGAACCCACCGATAGGCGATCGTGCCGTCGTCGTCGATCACGAACACGCTCCGCTGGGCGACCTCCAACATTCCGTACATGCCAGCGTAGACGACGTCGTAGTCGGCAACGAGTTCGTGATTCCAGTCGGAGAGCATCGAGAACGGGAGCTCGTGCTGCTGTATCCAGACGTTCTGGGCGAACGGGAGATCGACACTGACTCCGTATATCGACGCGTCCAGCTCCTCGAAAGCGTCGAACGAGTCCCGGAAACGACACATCTCCTCGGTACAGCCGCTGGTAAACGCCGCGGGATAGAACGCGAGAACGATCGGCCCGTCGCCGATCGCGTCCGACAGCGTGAACGGTTCGACGTCGTTGTACGCCTCGCCACCCGCCTCCGGAACGGTGAAATCCGGTGCGGAGTCGCCCTCTGAAACCATATCCGGTGTGAGAGACGAACCCTAATAGCTGTGTGGTCCGCCGCCGGACGGTGGGAGTACGCCACCGCCGTCCGGCGGCGGACTGATCCGTTCCCTACGAGTTAGGACTCGTAGCGGTGAGCGTCGTCGACGGAGGGTGCACCGACGGCGACGACGGTTGCTGTTTCCGTCGCGTCGGCGGCGACGAACGCCCGGTGCGGGCTCTTGGGTTCGGCGACGAACACCTCACCGGTCGCGACGACGTACTCCTCGTCGGGCGTCTCGACGCGGAGCTCGCCGTCGACGACGTAGAACGCCTCCTCCTGTTGATCATGGTAGTGAAGCCCGGATAGTGGAATGTCCTCACCAGGGTCGACGTGGTAGAGTCGCATCCCGAGCTGCGTGAGTCCGGCGGCGTCGCTGATCGATCGCGTGTCCGACGGCCGGTCAGGAATCGGGTCTAGCGCCGCCGGATCGATGACGTGATATACCATGCATATTGGTAGCATCCGACGTCATATAAACGTCACAGTGATGCGACCGAACGACGGGTCGGAGCGTCTCAGACGACCCGGTTTGCGAGATCCTCACCCGCTCGGAGGCGTCGAGCGTTCTCCCGGACGAGTGCGGCGACCCGGTCGACGTACTCCCGCGTCGAGGCCGACGCGTGCGGGGTTACGACGACGTTTTCCATCTCCCACAGCGGGGAGTCGCGAGGAAGCGGCTCCTCCTCGAAAACGTCGAGAGCTGCGCCGGCGAGGCCGCCGGCGTCGAGCTCGGTGAGGAGGGCGTCCTGGTCGACGACGGAACCGCGCGCGACGTTCACGAGGTAGGCATCGTCCCGCATCGCAGTCAACTCGTCCGCACCAACGAGCCGCTCCGTCTCGTCGGTCAGCGGAACCGTGAGCACGACGAACGTGGCGTCGGAGATCGCGTCGGTGAGTGAATCGGGCGTGTAGATCCGTTCGACGTGCGGAACCGGAGTCGGGGTTCGCCTCACGCCGACGACGTCCATCCCGATCGCGTCGGCGCGGGTCGCGACGCCGCGACCGAGTGTCCCGAGCCCGACCACACAGACCGATTCCCCGGCGAGCGTGAATGCGGCGTCCCACGCGGGATACTGCCACTCCCGATTCTGTTCGGCGTCCCGGTGGCGGTGAAGCCCTCGCGCGAACTGTAGCATGTAGCCGAGAACCGTTTCCCCGACGGCGTCACCGTGGATCCCGGTGCTGTTCGTCAACTGGATCCCGTGTTCGACCAACGAGTCGAGGGGAAAGCGGTCGACGCCGGCGAGAATGCAGTGGATCCACTCGAGATCCGCCGTGAGGAACGCCTCGCGGTAGCCGAACGTGACGACGCCGTCGTACGGTTCGGGGTCGTCCCCGGCCAGTTCGACTTCGAGACCGTTCCCCTCGAGTCGTTCCTTCAGAACGTCTGCTGGAAACACCGACTCGACCGACTCGTCGATACCGAGCGTTCGCGACATGCTGCTCGGTTGTGCGCGCCGACGACTAATACTCTCGGGGAGTCGATCAGGGGAGTGCGTCGGCGACCTTCTCGATCGGGTGCGGTGGTTTCTCGGCGCCCGGACGGTCACCGAGCTGGGACCGACACGACGCGCCGGGGGCCGTTATCTCGTCGCCGCCGCTCTCGTCGGCCTGCCGGAAGAGGATTCGACCGATCGCCTGCGAGAGGTCGTAATGTTCGGCCTCGTAGCCGAACGAGCCCGCCATCCCACAGCAGGACGAGTCCAGCGGATCGACCGCATACCCCGCACGACGCAGCACCCCCACAGCGTGGTGGTCCTTGTTCGTGGCTTTCTGGTTGCAGTGGCCGTGGTAGGTGAGTGAGCCGCGGGATCCCTCGGGGAAGTCGATCGCGTCGTCGAGACGCTCGCTGTCGACGTACTCCAGAACGCCGTAGGCTGCGCTCCGAACGGCGTCACGCGCCCCCGGATCGACCGAGTCGGAACCGAGCAGATAGCCGTACTCGTCCTGGAACATGACCGCATCCGAGGGTTCGACGAAGACGACGTCCCAGCCCTCGTCGACGTACGGCGCCAGTAGCTCGACGTTCTTCCGGGCGTTCTCGCGTGCCTCGTCGAGAAAGCCCATCGAGTAGGCGGCTCGGCCGCTCGGCTCGACGTCGGGGACGTCGACGTGGACGCCGGCGGCCTCCAGCACCGCCACGGCGGCCTTTCCCGGCTCGGGCGTCGCGTAGTTCGTAAACGTGTCCGGGAACAGCAGCACCTTCCGCTCGGCGTCGGCCGCCGGAACACCACCGTCACGCGCGTCGAACCACTCCTCGAACGTGGTGCGGGTGAACGTCGGGAGTTCGCGCTCGCGGGCGATGCCGAGCGTCTTCTCCATCGCGAAGCGCGATCCCGGCAGCTTCGGTAGCCAGTTCGAAATCGGCGCAAAGCGACTCCCGAGAGCGGCGAATCGGTCGATATCGCCGAACAGTCGCGATCGGAAACTCGACCCGTTCGCCTCGTGGTAGTCGTGTTTCACTTCCGCTTTCAGCTTCGCGAGGTCGACACCGGTCGGACAGTCACTCGCACAGCCCTTACAGCCGACGCAGAGGTCCAGTACCTCGCTTTGGAACCGTTCGGAATGGATCTCGTCGTCGTCGAGCTCCCCCGAGATGGCGGCTCGAAGCATGTTCGCTCGACCGCGGGTCGTCTGGACCTCTTCCCTGGAGGCGCGGTACGTGGGACACATTACGTCCGAGTCGGTCTGCCGGCAGGTTCCGCAGCCGTTGCAGAGTTCGACGAGCTGTGAGAACCCGCCCTCCTCGGAGAAATCCAGCGCCGTCTGCGGTTCCAGCGACTGGTAGTCGGCGCCGTACCGGAGATTCTCGCGCATGTCGGCGCCGACGCCGCGCTCCGAATCGGGGCCCGGATCGTCCGGCCCGGCCCGGTAGACGACGTTGCCGGGGTGCATGAGCCAGTCGGGATCAAAGGCGGTCTTCAGCTCCTTGAACGCTCCCCACAGCGTCTCCCCGTACATCTTGGGGTTGAACTCCGTGCGCGCCATCCCGTCGCCGTGTTCTCCCGAGAAGGAGCCGTGATGCTCCAGAACGAGGTCGGTGACGTCGTCGGTGATCGAGTGCATCGCCTCGATACCGTCTTCCGCTTTGAGGTTGAGGATCGGTCGGATGTGCAGCGTTCCGGAGCCCGCGTGAGCGAAGTACGCCGCCGAGGTACCGTGGGCCTCCAGTACGTCCTCGAACTTGCTGACGTAGTCGGCGAGTTCCGCTGGCGGCACCGTCGCGTCCTCGATGAACGGGTACGGCTTCGGATCACCCTCGAGACTCATCAAGAGCGGGATCGCCGCCTTCCGGAGTTTCCAGATGTCTGCCTGCTCGTCGTCGTCGTACGCCTCGATGACGTCGAATGCGTCGCCGGCGAGGAAGCGGTCGTTCGTATCCGCGATGGCCGACTCGAAGTCGTCGACGAGCTCGTCGTCCCACTCCAGCATGAGTGCGGCGGCGGCCCGTTCGGGGATCGGTTCGGCGTACTCCGCGTAGCCGTCTGACTCCCGCGCCAGCCGGAACACCTCGTCGTCCATCAGCTCGACGGCGCTGACGGGGTATTCGAGAGCGACGGGAACGGCCTTCAGCGCGTCGATGAGATCCTCGAAGAAGTAGAGCGCGAGCGCGGTTTCCTCCGGTTGACTGACCAGAGAGACCGTTGCCTCGACGACGATACCGAGGGTCCCCTCGGCACCGACGAACAGCTTCGAGAGGTTGATGACCTCCTCGCCGTCGTCGTTCTCGTAGACGACCTTGTGTAGGTTGTAACCGGAGACTGAGCGCTTCAGCGTCGGATAGCGTGACTCGATCTCCGCTTCGTGCTCCCCGACGAGGCCGCGGACGGTTTCGTAGATCCGTGCCTCGAGGTCGTCCTTCTCGACGATCGAGTTGTACTCCTCGCTGTCGAGCGTGACTTCGCGCGTGTGGATCAACGAGCCGTCCGAGAGAACCACCCGGAGCTCCTCTGTGTAAGCGTCCGTGATCCCGTAGCGGACCGAGTGAGCACCCGTCGAGTTGTTACCGATCCCGCCCCCGATCGTCGCACGGTTCGAGGATGCCGGATCGGGAGCGAACTTCAGGCCGACGTCGGCGAGTTCGGCGTCGAGGTGGTCCTGAACGAGCCCCGGCTGGACGGTCGCCCGCTGGGCGTCCGGATCGATCTCGACGATCCCGTTCATGTATCTGGTGAAGTCGACGACGACGCACCCCGGACCGACCGCTTGCCCCGCGAGCGAGGAGCCGGCACCGCGCGGCAGTATCGGGACGTCGTGATCGGCGGCGACCTCGACGGCCGCGCGAACGTCGTCGACGTCGGTCGGACAGACGACGCCGGCCGGCCGTGCCTGATAGATACTCCCGTCGGTGGCGTACAGTATCTGGGCGTACTCGTCGAACTGGACCTCGCCCGTCACCCGCGTTCGAAGTTCAGCGGCGAGTTCGGCGTACTCCTCGACATCGGGACGCTCGTTGCCGAGCGTTACCGCCGACGCGTCCGGCGGCGGATCGTGAAACTCGTCCTCGACAGCCATGGGTAGGCTTTGCAAAAGGACGGAATAAAGACTCTGGTACCGATACACGGTGCCACGCAGTCGGGACGCCTCCGGGGTTCTGTCTCGAGCGTGCGTCTATTTATGGATCGAGCCCGTTGCTCCGGCCATGACTGTGGTCGCAATGCTGAGCGTGGCACCGGTAACCGAGGGGAGCATGGCCGAAGAGGTGGCGAAGGCGGTCGACGCCCTCGAGGAGTTCGACGTCGAGTACGAGACGAACCCGATGGGAACGATCGTCGAGGCCGACGACGTCGACACCCTCTTCGCGGCAGCGGCGGCGGCGCACAAGGCGATAGACGGAGACCGCGTCTCGACGTTTCTCAAGATCGACGACAAGCGTACGACCGACCAGCGGGCCGTCGAGAAAGTCGCCGCGGTCGAACGGGAGCTCGGGCGGTCGGCAACGAGCGAGCGGTAGACAGTCGTTGGCACGGCTCGGCAGCCGCGCTAAGGAAAAGGCATATCCCCGGGCGCCCGTACCCTCGGGCATGAGCACGCCCCCGGAAGAGTATTACACTGAGGAGCGGTGGAACAACTGGCTCGATCGGCTCCGCGAGGAGGAGATCGACCCCGACAACGAAGACTCCGCTAGACTCCTCTTGAACCTGCAGGACGACGCCGCGATCGCGATCGCGAAGGTCGTCACGGCGTGTGACGACGGCGAACTCGATCCGGAGGCGGCGCTGGAGGAACTCGCACGAATCCGCGAGATCGTTCTCTCGGACGTCGAGTTCGAAAGCGAGGAGAAACGAATACTCATCGACGGCGTTCAGACGTCGCTCGTCTGTGTCTTCTACGCAGCCGAAGAGTACGTCGCGAACGGGGTCGCCGACGACGGCACCGTCACGGAGTACGTTCGTGCCGCGGCCGACGCCGAGGCCGAGGAGGATCTCGACGCCGCGATCACCTACTGCGCGAAAGCCGGGACGCGTATCATCGACGGCGAAACCCTCGAGATCGCCATCGTCGACGAACTCGAATACGGACTGGTCGCCGAGTGGGTCAACGGGCTCGACTCTCTCCAGACAGCGCTCGCGGATCCGGAACTCATCGAGGAAGACGACTGACGCCGGGGCGCGGCACTTTTACGGTGCCGAGTCGAACGTGGCCCATGACGCTCGTCCCCGATCGACGCGGTCAATCCGTTCAGATCGGGGCTCTCTTTCTGTTCGTCGTTCTCCTCGTCGCACTCTCCGGCTACCAGGCGGTCGTCGTGCCACAGCAGAACGCCGAGGCCGAGTTCAACCACGACCAGCGGATCCAGCCCGAGTTCGTCGAGCTTCGAAACGACGTTATGAGGACGGCCGCGAGCGGAACGAGCGGCTTCTCGGAGCTGACGCTCGGAACCCACTATCCGCCCCGGCTGTTCGCGCTGAATCCGTCCCCACCGACGGGAACCGTTCGAACGACCGCTCCGGAGCCGATCGTCGTCTCGGCTGTCGACGACGGCGAGAGGGTCGAGTTCGAGTCGGTCTGTCGCGGGCCGGACGAAACGAGAGCGCTCGAATACCGAGCGAGATACAACGAGTACGACGGCGCGCCGACCTACCGGCTCGAGAACACGGTCGCCTATCGGGCGTTCGACGACGACGTCCAGCGACCGAACACGGGACAGCGAATCGTCTCCGGCGGGACGATCAATCTCGTTCCGATTCGCGGAGAGTTCGAGCGCGGCGGCGTCGAGTCGGTGTCGGTCGAACCGATAGCCGGGCAGGTACAGCGAACGACCGTCGAGGATCCACACGTCGAGTTACCGACGCGGCTCGACGCCGATCGCTGGCGAACGTTGCTCGAGTCCGAACTCGACGAGGCCGAACTCGACGAGTTGACCGTCGAGGACGGACGCCTCACCGTTCGTCTGGACGGAACGTACACGCTACTCTGCTCGCCGGTCGGGATCGGGGAGCTGCCCGAATCGTCCACGCGATTCGACGGTGCGCTGAGCGACCAGCGACCGAGCGGCGCGCTGAATCCCGACGGAGCCGACGCGGTCGCACTCGAGGACGTCTCGCTCGTCGAGAACGACGAGGCGCTCCGGCTGACGTTCGAAAACCACGGTGAAGAAGACCGAACGTTCGAATCCGGTCGCTTCACGCTCTTCTACGATCCCGATCCGACCCGGATCGCACAGTCCCTCGAAATCGCCGAAACCGGCGACGAGCTCGAACTCCGCGGGGAGTACCGAACGCTCGCCGACGGCGACGGGATCGTGATCGAGGCCGAGAGTACGACCGAGCTCACGGTGCGCTTCGATACCGACCGGAAGGTCGACAGTAGTCTCCTCGGCATCAGTTTCCTCGACGACCGGAACCGAGAGTCGATCTACGTCGCCGCCCCCGACGAGGCAGATCCGGACGGGAGCGATCCGAGCATCGACTCGCTCACCGTCGAGGAGGACCACCAGAACAACCGGGACCGATACCAGATCGCTGCGGAGGTCTCCGATCCGGACGGCGAACTTGACCGAGTCGAGTTCGAACTCCGGGATCCGGACGCGGGGACGCTGATAGATACTGATCAGGACGGAGTCGCCGGCGAATCCGACACCGCCGACGGAATGGTTCGTTCCGAAAGCAACGGTCAGCTCCCCGAGTACGAACTCGTTGTCACCGTCTTCGACGAAGAGGGTAACACCGACCAGGAGACGCGGATACTCGAGGGGACCGGCTAAAGATATCGACAATCGACGAACTAGCCATCGACAGGCACTTAAACGAGAGCGGTGACGTTCCGGCTATGACAGGCGTCGGTATCGACGGCATCGAGATACACACCGGAAAGCTGCGACTCGATCTGGCGGAGACGTTCGCGCCGGCGAAGGGGGACGATCCGGAGAAATACACGAAGGGGCTCGGCCTGTACGCCAGTTCGTTCCCGGACACCTACGAGGACATCGTCACGATGGGGGCCAACGCCGCCCATCGGCTGATGGAACGGAAGGGGTTGACGCCGGAAGACATCGGGCGTATCGACGTCGCCACCGAGTCGGCGTTCGACCACTCGAAGCCGGTGTCGACGTACATCGCCGGCTGTCTCGAGCAGGTGTTCGACGGCGACTTCCACCACGCTAACAAGGGCGAACGGAAGTTCGCCTGCGTGGCCGGCACCCAGTCGATCGACGACGCGTACAACTGGATCAAGGCGGGACGGAACCGCGGCCGCGCAGCGCTCGTGATCGCGACGGACACGGCGCTGTACGCCCGCGGCGACGCCGGCGAGGCGACGCAAGGCGCCGGCGCAGTCGCGATGCTCATCGACGAGGATCCGAACCTCGTCGAGCTCTCCACCGAGCAGGGGTACGGCAGCGCGGACGAGACCGACTTCCTGAAGCCGAACCAGCAGTTCCCGAGCGTCGACGGCAAGCGCTCGGTGCAGGTGTATCTCGCCCGAATGCGCGAGGCGCTCGTCGATTACCAGTCGATCGGCGGCGACGTCCACCCGGACCGGTTCCGCCTCGGACCGTTCCACACGCCGTTCCCCGGAATGGTTCGAAAGGCGGCGGTGCTCGCCTACCGACACATCACTCGAGACACTGAGATCGAAGCCGAACTCGCCGACGAGATCGGTCGTCAGCCCCGACACGCGGAGTTCGACGACGACGACGCCTTCCTGGAGGCGGTGCAGGAGTACACCGACGCGTTGACCGAAACGAGCCGATATCAGTCGTGGTACGCTCGCACGATAGACCCGACGCTGTCGCTGTCGCGGCGCGTCGGCAACTGGTACACCGGTTCCGTCCACGTCGCCCGCGTTTCGGGACTGAAAGCGCTCGCGGAGGAAGGCGAGGACGCCGTCGGAAAGCGGCTTCTCGTCGGTTCCTACGGCTCGGGGGCTCAGGCCGAGATCCACGCCGAAACGATCCAGCCCGAGTGGCGGTCCGAGATCGACGCGCTGAACATCGACGACCACCTCGCGTCCCGGTACGAGCTCTCCTTCTCGGAGTACGAGGACGTACACGACTCGCACAACTACGACGAGGAGACGAGCATCGAGGAGTTCACCCCGCCAGAGTCGGAGTTCGCGTTCGACGGCTGGGGGCGGATGGGCGAACGGAAATACCGCTACGTGGAGTGACGGGCTCACCTCGATCCAAAGAGGTCGACGGGGAGTGACGCTCCGCAACCCCTAAACGCGACTCGCTCCAACCCACATTCGATGGCAGACTGGACGGAGACGTACCGCCCGACGACGCTCTCGGCGATCCGCGGGAACAACAAAGCCCGGGACGCGCTGAAGGAGTGGGCGGAGGGGTGGGACGACCACGGTGAAGCTGTGATCGTCCACGGCTCCCCCGGCGTCGGCAAGACGTCGGCCGCTCACGCGCTCGCAAACGACATGAACTGGCCGACGCTGGAGATGAACGCCTCCGAGGCCCGGACGGCGGACGAGATTGAGCGGTTCGCCGGTCGCGCCGCCGCGAACACGACACTCGGCGGCGATCGTCAGCTCGTGATCCTCGACGAGGCCGACAACCTCCACCAGCACAAGGATCGCGGCGGCGCCGCTGCGATGACCCGCCTCGTCAAGAACGCCGCTCAGCCGATCGTTCTCATCGCCAACGAGTATTACGAGATGTCGTCGGGCCTCCGGAGCGCCTGTCGGGAGATCGAGTTCCGCGACATCTCCACGCGCTCGATCGTACCGGTGCTACGCGACGTCTGTCGGCAGGAGGACGTCGAGTTCGACGAGGAGGTACTGACGGGTATCGCCGAGCAGAACCGCGGCGATCTCCGAGGGGCGATAAAGGACCTGCAGGCGCGAGCCCGAAACGGCGAGATCTCGGCGACGGGAAGCGAGGGCCACAGAGATCGCACGGAGGACATCTTCAGCTTCCTCGACGCGGTGCTCAAGGAGGAGTCCGCCGAAGAGGCGCTCCGAACGGCCTACGCCGTCGACGAAACGCCGGACAACCTCCTTCAGTGGATCGAGGACAAGGTGCCGAAGGTGTACGAGAACGGGGAGCTGGCGGACGCGTACGAACACCTCGCGGATGCGGACGTCTGGCTCGGTCGCGTTCGGGCGACACAGAACTACAGCTACTGGCGGTACGCCACCGACAACGTCGCGGCGGGCGTCGCAGCGGTTCGTCGCACCGATCGCGGCGGATGGACCCGCTACGGCGGCGCACCGTATCGCTCTTCACGAAACGCGACGCGGGATTACGTCGCCGAACGCATCGCGGAGAAGGCTGGCGTCTCGACGGCGACCGCACGCGGGGAGATCGTGCCGTATCTCGCCGCGATGACCCACCACTGCAACAACAGGGAGCTAACCGTCCGCATGGCGGCGCGCTACGAACTCGACGCAGAACACGTCTCGTTCATCACCGGTTCGGGGAAGACGACCAACAAGGTCCAACGAATCGTCGCGGACGCGGAGGAGCTACTCGAGTCCGAAGCGGTGGAACACTCCGGGGGCGCGTTCGCCCAGCTCGAAGCGGCGGCCGCCGAGAAATCCGAGACGGCTGACGATCCCGAGGAGAACGCGGGAACGCTCGCGGCGTTCGGCGAAGCGGACGGAGCGGACACGGATGCCCGCGACGTCGAACCGTCGACCGACGACGAATCCGAAGCGGAGGCCGCTCCCGAGGAGAGCGACGACGACGGACAGTCGGGACTCTCCGACTTCATGTGACGGCAAAAAGTGACGATCCGCGTACGATCGTTCGGGTTACGTTTCGCGGTTTTGTGCGTCGACGACTGCGACACTCGCCAGGTTGACGATGTCCTTGACCTCGTCGCCGCGCTGGAGGATGTGAACGGGTTCGTCCATCCCCACGAGCATCGGGCCGATTGCCTCGGCGCCGCCGAGCCGTTGGAGCAGTTTGTACGCGATGTTTCCGGCTTCCAGATTCGGGAAGACCAGCACGTTCGCCGGTTCCTCGAGTTCGGAGAAGCCGTACGTCCCGTTGAGCATCTCCTCGACGACGGCGGTGTCGGCCTGCATCTCCCCGTCGACCGGGAAGTCGACGGACGGATCCGATCGGAGCATACTCGCGGCGTCGCGGGGTTTGGCGGTCCGCTCGTTCTGGACGCTGCCGAAGTCGGAATAGGAGAGCAGCGCCGCCCGAGGTTCGACGTTGAACCGGCGGGCCAGATCGGCCGTCTGCTTGGTGATCTCGGCGAGAACTTCCTCGTCTGGCGTCTGATTGACCGTCGCGTCGGCGATGAAGACGATGCGGTTCTTGAACGTCAGTAGATAGACGCCCGCCGCCGTTTCGGCGTCTGCGGCGGTCCCGACGACCTGCAGCGGCGGTCGCAGCGCCGACGGATAATGGTGGGTCAGCCCGGTCAGCATCGCGTCGGCGTCGCCCATCTCGACCATCACGCTGGCGAGGTAGTTGCCGTCCTCGATGAGGTCGTCGGACTCCCGTCGAGTGATTCCTTTCCGCTTTCTGAGATCGTAGAGTCGATCGGCGTACGGGCCGAGATTCCCCTCCTCGGGATCGACGATCTCCGGTTCGAAGTTCAGCCCGAGCCGCTCGGAGTGGCTCCAGATCGTCTCGCGATCCCCGACGAGAACTGGTTCGGCGATCCCCTGCTCGACGAGCTGGTAGGCAGCCCGGACCATCTTCTCGTCGTCGCCCTCCGCGAGAACAACGCGCTTCGGATCGCTCTTTGCCTTGTTCAGCACGACGCGCATCATCTCGCGGGATTTGCCGAGCCGCGCCTCGAGCCGTTCGGTGTACGCCTCCAGTTCGAGCTCCTCTCGTGCAGCACCGGACTCCATCGCCGCTTCGGCGACGGCCGGCGCAAGCTCGAAGAGGACGCGCGGATCGAGCGGCTTCGGGATGATGTACTCGGGGCCGAACTGCAGGGGCTGGTCCCCGTACGCCTTCACGACGGCGTCGGGAACGTCCTGTCGGGCGAGTTCTGCGAGCGCCTCGGCGGCGGCGACTTTCATCGCCTCGTTGATCTCGGTCGCGCGGACGTCGAGCGCACCACGGAAGATGAACGGAAAGCCGAGCACGTTGTTGACCTGGTTCGGGTAGTCCGACCGACCAGTCGCCATGATGACCGTATCGTCCCGTGCCACCTTTGCGTCCTCGTAAGCGATCTCCGGGTCCGGGTTCGCCATCGCGAAGATGATCGGATCCGAAGCCATCGAGCGCACCATCTCCTTGGAGACGATCCCGCCGGCCGACAGCCCGACGAAGACGTCCGCGCCGTCCAGCGCGTCCGCGAGGTCGCCCTCCGGAACGTCGCGGGCGAACTCCCGTTTGTATCTGTTGATGTCGTCGTTGTCGGCTCGCGTTTTCGTGATGATGCCGGTCGAATCCACCATCGTGATGTTCTCCTTCCGTGCGCCCAGCGAGACGTAAAACCGGGCCGTCGCGAGCGCGGAGGCACCCGCCCCCGAAAAGACGATCTCCAGCTCCTCGATCGGCTTGCCGGCGATGTCGACCGCGTTGAGCAGCGCAGCGCCGGAGATGATCGCGGTGCCGTGCTGGTCGTCGTGGAACACCGGCACCTCCATCTCCTCCCGGAGCCGCTCTTCGATCTCGAAACAGCCGGGGGCCTTGATGTCCTCGAGGTTGATCCCGCCGAACGTCGGCTCCATCGCCGCCACCGTCTCGATAATCTCTTCGGGATCATCGAGATCGAGCTCGATGTCGAAGACGTCGATGTCGGCGAACCGCTTGAACAGCACGCCCTTCCCCTCCATGACCGGTTTGGAGGCCTGTGCGCCGATGTCGCCCAGTCCGAGCACCGCACTTCCGTTCGAGACGACGGCGACGAGGTTCCCCTTCGCCGTGTAGGTGTATGCGTCCTCGGGGTTCTCTGCAATCGCCATACACGCCGCGGCGACGCCCGGCGAGTACGCCAGTGAGAGATCCCGCTGCGTGTTGGTCGGCTTCGTCGTCGATATCTCGATCTTCCCCGGCGGATCCTGCCGGTGATATTCGAGGGAGTCCTCGTCCAATCCCATAGGGGTACCCCGTCCACTGGCCTCAAAAAGCTACCCACCGAGACAGACGGGAACTGACAGTTCTCACCGGGCGGATTCCCACGCTTCGAGACCGTTCCGCGAAATATATACTTCCGCGAACCTGACCTCCGTTATGGACTTCCGTCGGCTGCTCGTCGCCACGACGGGGCTTACGGCGCTGACGATGCTCGTCGGCGTCTACACCGCCGAGTTCGGTGCCGGCCTCGCTTGCGAGGCTCGCTGGCCGCTCTGTGACGGGGCGGTCTTCGGACTCTTCCCGGCAAACATCCCCTCGTTCATCGAATGGTTCCACCGGCTGCTCGCGATGATCACCGGCTTTTTCATCCTCGGATCGGCCCTCGCCGCGTGGCGTCGGGATGCCGACCGTCTGATCCGGTACGGGCTCGTCGTCGCGGTCGTCGTGCTCCCCTTCCAGATCGTGCTTGGTGCGCTGACGGTGACGCGCTACGAGATCCTGATTCTCACCGCTCACTTCGCGACCCCGATGCTCATCCTCGGCGGCGTCGTCGCAGCGACGGTCTGGAGCTATCGGGAGTCGCTCGGAACCGCACACCGGCTCCGGACGTCGCTCATCGGGTCCCTCGTTGGCTTTCCAATTCTCCTCGCTCTGACGCCGCGGCTGTTCATCGGCTACAGCTGGGCGGCGCAGATGACGTACTACACGGTCGGACTCTCCGTCGCAGCGATCCTCTTTACGACCGCACTGCTCGCGGAACGCGTCGGATCCGCCGACCGAGCGATCGTCGTCGCCTCGGTCGTCGGCGCGCTGCTCGTTGTCGTCAATCTCGTCGTTGGACGCCTTCACTTCGGCGACGCCGGGCAGTTCGCGATGGTTGGGCTAACGATCACGGCCGCCCTCGTCGCACTCGTGACGCTCCGGCGCTTCGACCGCTCGCTCTCGGGATCGGTGCGGACTGCGCTGCACGGTAACTGACGGCGTAGTTTTAACCACTCCGGGCGCGACGTCTCAGTCATGAGCGATCTGCTAACCGACGACGAGATTGCGGACCGGTTACCGAGCGGCTGGGAGCGGAAGGGCGAGGAGATCCACCGAACCTACGAGTTCGATTCCTACCTGGAGGGTGTCGGGTTCGCGGCTGCGGCCGGTGGACTCGCCGAGGAGGCGTTCCACCACCCGGAGCTCCGGATCGGGTGGCGGGAGGTCGAGGTGCGGCTGACGACGCACGATGCCGGCGGAATCACCGAGAAGGATACCGATCTCGCGGCCCGTTTCGACGAGCTGGTCGACTGAGCCCTGTCCCTCCACAGCTGACCGGTCTCGATCGGCGAGGGATCAGACAGCGTTCTGGTCGAACTCGGGGAAGCCGAGCGGGCGTGACCGTGCCGCAACGCACTTGCCCCTCAGCGTCCTACTGGCTGGTATGAATACGTACGACAGATACGCGTTCGACCTCGACGGGACGATCGTCGACGTCGAGGAGTCGTACGTCCGTGAGGTCATGACTCTGGTCGGCGATCGTCTCGGTCACAAGTTCACCGACAGGGAAGCCCACCGGCTGTGGCACGGCCTCGGCGGCCCCCGAAACGACCAGCTCCGCGAGTGGGGCGTCGATCCGGAGCTGTTCTGGGAGCAGTTCCACGACGTCGAGAACCCGGAGGCGCGCGCCGAAGCGAGCTATCTCTACAGGGACGCCGAGCCGATCGGGACGCTCGCGGCCCCGACCGTGCTCGTCACCCACTGCCAGCAGTACCTTGCGGACCCGGTCCTCGACGCGCTCGACATCCGCGACTGGTTCGACGCCGTGGTCTGCTGTACAGAGGAGACGGGATGGAAACCGGATCCGAAGCCGGTGGAAGCAGCGCTTTCGGCTGCCGGTGCGGAAGTGGGGAGCGGGGTACTCGTCGGCGATAGTCCTCAGGACGTCGGGGCGGCGTGGAACGCCGGGCTCGACGCCGCTCACATCGAGCGGCACGGCGCCGAAACCAGAGGGCTCTGCGTCGTCGGCGACCACCGCGTAAGCAGGATCGACGAACTGGTTCAGTCGTAGAGTTCGTCGTCGAGCGGCAGTTCGAACTCGCCTTCCTCGACCGAATCGACAGCTGCGTCGAGCTCGAGCGCCTGGCCGCAGTCCGGACAGGCGACTGCGAGGGTGATCCGCAGGCCACTGTCGTCGTAAACCTCCATCACGCCGACGTCTCCGGGGTAGAGGTAGTCGGCGTCGAGTTCGTGACTGCACGACATACGCGCACGAAGGGTCCAGCCCCCGTTAAGCCTTCTCCACCCGGTAGCCGGTGAGCGTATCGAACAGCGCTTCGCCGTCGTCGATCGCCGCTGCGAACGCTCTGACGCCGGGTTTTTCGATCCGGTCGTCGCTGGCCAGCGCGCGAACGCGCTCGTCGCCACACGGAACGAATCCCATACCGAGCGTGTCGGCCGTCGTTCGGAGCCCGAGTCCGACGTCGGCGCGGCCGTCGAGGACGTTTCGGGCCGGGGATTCGTGACCCCGTACAGATCGCTCGAACCCCTCGATCGATCCCGCGATTTCGTGCCGCTCGACGTCCCGATCGTCGGCGACGACGTCGAGCACCCCCTCGAACGTCGCCCGGAGACCCGAGTCGGCCGTCCGATTGACGAAGCGGAGATCCCGATCGACCAGATCCGCGACGCCGGCGACCTCGTCGGGGTTCCCCTGGGGGACGATCAGACCCCACTCCCGGCTCCACTCCCCGATCGGCGTCGTGTCTTCGAGCGTCGCGTCCCCGGTGACGATTGCGACGTCCGTGACCCCGTCACGAAGCCGGCGCAGCCCCTGTCGACTGCCGGAGCTGAGATACCGCGGGCGATCGATACGGTCGAGCAGCCGCGAAACGGCGGGATCGTCCTCGCCGGCTCCGAAGAGCGTCGGGGGACGAATGTCCGGCGAAAACAGCGTCACTTCGACTTCCTCGCCCTTCTCCAGGTACTCCACGTCCGGCGGCACCGCGACGACCCCGTCGGCCTCGACGAGGCTCGTCGTCGCTCCGCTTCCCTTGTCGACCGGATAGACGAGCGTCCGCCCGTCGACGTCCGTTGTCAGCCCGACCGGCATGTATCGGAGGCGACCTTCACTGTATCGCTCGCGGACGGCCATCGCCCCGTCCACCGTCGCCGTCTCGGGCTCCGGTACTCCCGCCGCGTCACGGATCGCCGGCGCGACGAACGTCCGGAATATCGTGAGCGCACTCACCGGGTAACCCGGAAGCCCGACGTACGCCGAGCCGTCGAGCCGACCGACGAGCATCGGCTTTCCGGGTTTCACCGAGACGCCGTGGAGGAGGAGTTCCCCTTGCTCGTCGATGACGCGGTAGATGACGTCGACCGCCGACGCGGATGTCGACCCCGACGAGAGCACGAGGTCGCAGTCCTCGGCCGCCTCCCGAAGGAGCGACTCCATCGCGTCGTAGTCGTCACCGGCGTGCGGATAGAGGCGCGGAGTACCCCCCGCCTCCTCGACGGCAGTCGCCGTGGTGTAACTGTTGACGTCGTATATCTCGCCCGCCTCGCTGCGGAGCCGCTCGCCCGGTCGGACGAGTTCGTCCCCCGTCGAGATGATACCGACCGCCGGCTTTCCGCGGACCGGAACCTCGTCGACGCCGAGCGCCGACAACAGTCCGATCTCCCGCGACGTCAGCAGCGTCCCCGGACCGACTGCTCGCTCGCCGGCGCCGATGTCGGCTCCAGCGAACATGATCCGATCGCCCGGTGCCAGCGACGTCCGGACGAGGACGGCGTCGTGGTCCGGATCCGGATCAGTTCGCTCGACCATGACGACCGCGTCGGCGCCGGGCGGAACGACGGCACCGGTCGAGATTTCCGCGGCTTCACCTTCGCCGATCTCGACGGCCGGTTCGGCACCGGCGTGAACCTCACCGACGACCGTGAGACGAACGGGATCGGCCTCGTCGGCGCCGAAGGTGTCCCGGGCTCGAAGCGCGTAGCCGTCGACGCTGGCGCGATCGAATCCCGGAACGTCCATCGTCGCGTCGACGCGTTCGGAGAGCACCCGGCCGCGAGCCGAGGCCAGCTCGGCGGTCTCGTCGTCCGCCCGGAGATCGAGCGATGCGATCGCCTCGCGAGCGGTCTCCGGATCGGAGAGCTCGCGGAACTCCTTTCTAGACATGGTACTCCCAGTTCTCGACCGACACCGTTTCCCCTTCCGGAACGCCCTCCCGTTCCTCGGGGACGACGACCCAGCCGTCCGCGAGCGCGACGCTCGAGAGGACGCCGGAGCCGCTCGCTCTCGTCGGCGTGGCTTCGCTTCCGTCCAGGCGGACGCGCACGTACGTTCTGACGCCGGGCTCGCTCCGGATCTTCCGCGTCAGCTCGGCCTCTCGGGTCGGCATGGGATCGCAGGGAAGCCGTCCGAGCTGTTTGATCAGCGGCCGGAGGAACTGAACCGCGTTGATGATCGCCGCGACGGGGTATCCCGGTAGCATCACGACGGTCGTCTCGCGAACGCGACCGAGCGCAACCGGGTGCCCTGGTTTCAACGCGACGCCGTGGACGAAAACGTCGCCGAGGTCGTCGACGACTTCGGGAATGAGATCACGCTCACCGACCGACGATCCACCAGTGGTGACGACGACGTCTTTGGTGAGGTCGCGCTCGACCGCCGCACGCAGCGCGTCCCGATCGTCGGTGACGATCTCCCGGCGGGTCACGTCCGCCCCCCACCGCTCGGCCAGCCGCGAGACGGTGAGTCGGTTGGTTTCGACGACTTCGCCGGGGGAGGGGTCGGACTGTACGAGCTCCTCGCCGGTCGGAACGACGGCGACCTCGGGTGAGCCGACGACTTCGACTTCGTCGATCCCGGTCGCTTTCAACAGCCCGAGATCCGAGGGTCGGAGCTGGTGGCCCGGTTCGTAGAGCCGCTGGTTGCTCTCGACGTCCTCGCCGATCGGGGCGACGTTTTCGCCCTCGGCGACGGCGTCGAACAGCTCTAGCTCGTCGCCGATCCGCTCGGTCGCTTCGATCATGACGACCGCGTCGGCCCCGTCGGGGAGCTCGCTTCCCGTGTGGACGCGAACGGCGGTGTTCGGTGCAATGCTGTCAGCCGTTCCCAGCACGGCCGGCGACCGGTCGGACGCGCCGAACGTGTCCTCGGCGCGAACCGCCCAGCCGTCCATCGCCGCGCGGGCGTAGTGGGGGACGTTCCGGCGTGCGTCGATCGGCGCCGCGAGCGCTCGACCGTCGGCGGCCGACAGCGGCAGCTGCTCGGTTCGATCGATCGGCGGCACGTCGAGCAGTCGCTCGCGCGCGTCGACGACGCGGGTCCGCTCCTTGAATCCCGTTTCGCGTACGTCGCTCATACCGTTGTTCGGGGAGCGGAGCACAAAAAGTGCGCCGACCGGATGCCGACACCGCGGGGTTTAACGCGCCGGCACCCGTATCCGGCTTCATGCCGATGCGTGAGGCGATGCGTGAGGCGTTGCGTGATCTTCCCGAATCAGTGTTCGCTGACGTGCTCGAACGGGACGACGCCTACCTGCTCGTCATCGATCTCCCGGGCGCGACCACCGATACCGTCGACGTGAGTGTCCGCGGCGCTCGCCTACGGATCGAGGCCCGTCGGGCGAAATCACTCCCCGAGGGATTCGAATATCTCGAGGAGGGCCGGGCGCTGTTCCTCGATAGCGAGCTCCCGCTCCCGCCCGACGCAACCGCCGACGGTGCCGAAGGGACGGTCGAACACGGCGTCCTCGAACTCCGGCTTCCGAAGGCGGGGGATACTGACGATCGAACGATCCAGATCTCCTGAGGTGGCCGATCGGTGACCCTCCGTGCGTATCGCCGGTTCATCGTCGTCGCCTACCAGTTCCTCCCGCTCCTCCTCGCCTACGCGAGGGATCGAAATCGATTTCTGTTCTTCGGCCGGCGCCGGACCGTCTCCCCCGAGACGCGTCGAAGGCGGGCCCGATCGCTACTGAGCTCGCTGCTTCGTCTCGGACCGACGTTCATAAAGCTCGGACAGCTCCTCTCGACCCGTCCAGACGTCCTCCCGCCGGAGTACATCAACGAGTTCGAATCGCTCCAGGACGACGTCCCGCCCGCGCCGTGGCACGAGGCCGAAGCCGTCATCGAGGCCGAACTCGGTGCGGTCGATACGGTGTTCGAGCAGTTCGACCGCGACCCCATAAGCGGCGCGAGCCTCGGGCAAGTGTACACGGCCACGATCGACGGGGAACGCGTCGCCGTCAAGGTCCGTCGTCCGGGGATCGAGGAACTCGTCGAGGCGGACCTCCGAGTAATCAGATGGACGCTCCCGCTCGTCGTCCGGTTCGTCGACGACACCCAGTCGTTTTCGCTGGAAACACTGGCCGACGAGTTCGAGAAGACGATCCGCGAGGAGATGGACTACGATCGGGAGCGGCGGATGCTGATCGAGATCGGTGACAACCTCGCCGACAACGACCGAGTCGTGATTCCACAGGCCCTCTCGGAGTACTCGACGGACCGCGTTCTGACGATGGAGTACATCGGTGGGACGAAGATCTCCGAGGTCGAAAACCTCGACTCCCTCGGAATCGACCGAAACGACCTCGCCCGAACGCTCCAGCGGGTCTACCTCCAGATGATCGTGGAGGACGGCGTCTTCCACGCGGACCCACACCCCGGCAACCTCGCTGTACAGGAGGACGGAACGCTCATCTTCTACGATTTCGGAATGTCGGGGCGCGTCGATCAGTTCGTCCAGGAGAAGATCGTCGAGTTCTACCTCGCGATCGCGAGGCAGGACACCGACGCGATTCTCGACACGCTCGTCGACATGGGAACGCTCTCGCCGGAAGCGGATCGGGAGGTGATGGCCAACGTCATGGAACTGGCGATCGCCGACGTCCGCGGCGAGGACATCGAGCAGTATCGGGTCCAGCAGATCATCTCGCAGGTCGAGGACACGATCTACGAGTTCCCGCTTCGGCTGCCGCCGAACCTCGCACTGGTGCTTCGGGTCGCAACTGTCGTCGAGGGGGTTTGCGTCACGCTGGATCCGGACTTCGACTTCATCGAAGTCGCAACGAGCTACCTTCGGGAGGAAGGGTACATGGCCGAGGGAGCTCGCGAGTTCGCCGCCGACCGGGTCGCCGAGTTCCGTGATTTCGGGGAATCGAGCGTTCGCATCCCGCCGAAATTGGAGCGGACCCTGGAGCTGATCAACCGCGACGACGTGACGGTCAACGTCGAATTCGACGACCAGCTTCGACCGCTGGATCAGTTGGCCGCGCGGCTCGTCGTCGGCGGTCTCATGTCGGCGCTGGTGATGGCGGCTGCAGTTCTCTACGCGTTTTCGACGCCGGAGGCGGCAGCCGTCCCGCTGGTGGCGCTGGTTCCCATCTCCATCGCGCTGTGGCGGTCGTTCCGGAAGCGACGCGGAATCCGCGCCAAACCACAGTTCACCCGTCAGACCATGCGCGAACGGCGCGACCGGAACGGCAAGAGCTAACGTTTTCATCCGGGGGGTCCTCGACCGGATATGCAGATCGCTCCGTTCGACCTCGAGCGGTGGTTCGCCGAGGTCGAACACGACGCCGACATCATGCTCGCCGAGAGCGGCGTCCGGTCGCTCGAGGCCTCGCAGTTCGACACCGACCCCGGAAAGCTCGGCTACGTGATCCCCACGAACGGGGACCCACAGCTCCGCGAACGGATCGGCAGTCTCCACGATCGAAGCGCCGACGAGACGCTTCTCACCTGCGGTGCACAGGAGGCGAACCTGCTCGCGTTTCTCTCCGCCATGGGCGAACACGCCGTCGCCGTCACGCCGACGTACGGCTCCCTGACCGCTCTCCCCGACTCCCTCGGGGAGGTGACGACCGTGCCGCTGGAGCCGGGGTCGTGGTCGCTGGATCCGGAGGCGGTCGTCGAAGCGATCCGCCCGGAGACAGCGGTAGTCGTGATCAACAACCCGAACAACCCGACAGGACGGTATCACGACGCCGAACGCGTCCGAGCGATCTACGAGGCGTGCGCCGACGCCGGCGTCTATCTGCTCTGCGACGAAGTGTACCGACTCCTCTCGCCGGACCCTGCGCCACCGGTCGCGAGCTACGGCCGATACGGCATCTCGACGGGGAGCCTCTCGAAGGCGTTCGGCCTCGCCGGACTCAGATTCGGTTGGCTCTGCGGCCCTCGGTCGGTCGTCGAAACCGCGTGGAACTGGAAGGACTACACGACGATCTCGACGGGGATCATCGACCAGCACGTCGCCGAGCAGGCGTTCGAGCGCTCCGACGAACTACTGGCGGAGAGTCGACAGCTCGCCACCGAACATCGAGAGATTGTCGCCGCCTTCGTCTCGGAGCACGGGCTATCGTGGTACGAACCGGACTGCAGCGTCAACGCGTTCGTCGAGGTCCCGGACGGCTTCGCGACCGGGAGCTCCTTCTGTCGTCGACTCGTCGAGGAGGAGTCCGTCGTGCTGGCACCGGGTGACGCGTTCGGCCACCCGGACAGGTTCCGGATCGGCTACGGGCTGGAGCGTTCAGAGCTCGAGGAGGGCCTCGAACGCGTCGGGGCGTTTCTCGAACGGCACGCCTGAGACGCCCTAGTCGGGTTTTCGAGCCTCGATCGACGCCGAAACCAGGAAGTCGCTGAGATCGAGTTCGTCGTCCCACTCGCGGATGAACGACTCACTCTCCGCCTTCGGCTCGATCGCGATGTCGACGAAGCCGGCCTCGTCGAGATACTCCCTCAGCTCCTCGATCCGTGAGGCACCGGCGACACAGGCCGACACGGACTCCGGATCCGCCCGAAGCCCGTCCGGAACTGCCGCGGTCAGGACGACGTCCGATACCGCGACTCTGCCCCCGGGACGGAGCGCGCGAAACGCCTCCGAGAACACTTGCGGCTTGTTCGGCGAGAGGTTGATCACGCAGTTCGAGATGACGACGTCGATCGTTTCGTCGGCGATCGGCAGGTGCTCTATCTCGCCGAGTCGGAACTCGACGTTCGACGCGTCGTTTCGTTCGACGTTCTTTCGGGCACGCTCGATCATCTCGGGCGTCATATCTACGCCGACGACTCGTCCCCGTTCACCGATCTGTTCGGCCGCGAGAAAGCAGTCGAAACCCGCACCCGAGCCGAGGTCGAGTACGTGCTCACCGGGGGATAACGATGCGATTGCGGTCGGATTACCACAGCCCAGACCGAGGTTCGCATCCGCCACCGCGTCGATCTCGGAGTCGGAGTAGCCGACGTCCTCCGCGCGACTCTCGGGATCGGCACGATCAGTTCCACCGCAGCAGTCGCTCTCTTCGGTGGCGAGTCTGGCGTACCGTTCCCGAACCGCCCGCCGCTGTTCGGCGGGGTCGAGCTCAGACATCGTCGCTCACCCGACTCGACTCGACCGCCTCGAGGAGCGTCGCTCCCAGCGGTGTCACTCCGTAATAGCGCCATCGTCCGTCCTTCCGGCGGGAGAGCACTCCGGCGTCGTGAAGCCGCGAGAGCGCCTGGCTGACTGCGCCCTGACTGACGTTTAGCTCCGCGTGCAGTTCACAGACGCAGACGTCGCCATCGTGGTCTGCAATCAGCCGGAGCGCCTCGTACCTCGTCCGGTTTCCGAGCGCCGAAAAGACGCGGACGCCGTGAGCGAGTTCGGCGTCGCCTGGCGGTCCATCTTCCCCCGTGATCGGTTCTGCTCGCTGATTCGAACTCATCTCATCGTTCACTAATATTAGCATCCACTAATTTGTATCGATTCAGGAGCAGCCGCTGGACACGGGTGAAAACAGCGACGAACGGGACGTCAGTCGGCGCTCAGAACGGTACCGACACCCTTCGAACTCCCCTCTCGGAAGACGAACCGCTGTCCCTCTTCGACGAGGTAGGGACGGAACTTGAACCGGATCGTGGCGCGTCCGGTGTCCCCCGGAAGTAGCTGTCCGTCCACGGGGTAGATCGACGCCGTCTCGCTGACCGTTTCGAGGTGGACGACCGGTTCGTATCCCTCGTCGATCCGCGTCGGATGGTTCAGCACCATCACCTCCGCCTCGAACTCCCGAACCGGCTCCGGTTCGGATCCGCGAGGCAGCAACACCATTCCGCGCTCGAGATCCGCTTCGGCGATCCCCTTCAGTGCGATGCCGACGATCCGTCCGGCGGCCGCCTCGTCGACCCGGTGGTAGTGCATCTCGATCGACCGTACCTCGACCTCACGGAACTCGCCGTCGGCGAGCGGACCGACGAGGAGTTCGTCGCCGGCCTCGACGAACCCGGATCGGATCGTTCCGGAGGCGACCGCGCCGACGCCGGTCACGTTGTACGTGCGGTCGATGTACATCGAGAACGAGCCCGCCTCGGTGGACGTCTTCGGGAGCCGCTCGAAGAGCGAATCCAGCACGTCGAGTCCCTCCATTGTCACGGCGCTCGTACTGACGAGCGGAACGACCTGCTCGTCGATCTCTTCGATCGCCGTCTCGATCCCGTGGCGTGCGATCGAAAGCGGGGTCCGACCGGCGTTACGCAGTAACCGCTCGACTTCCCGCTCGACGTCGGCGACCCGCTCGTCGGAGACGGCGTCGACCTTCGTGATCGCGACGATCGTCGGTAGCTCCGTCGCGAGGAGGATCCCGAGGTGTTCCCGCGTCGTCCTGGTCGGACCGTCGTCGGCGGCGACGACGAGGAGCCCGTAGTCGAGCTTCTGTCCCACCAGTCCCCGAATCGTGGTTCGAAGCCACGGCTCGTGGCCGACGGTGTCGACGAAGGAGACGAGCCGATCGGCCTCGGCGACGACCCCGGCACGGTCGCTCTTCCGGTTCGGGTTCTCCATCCGGATCGGCTCGTCGTCGCTGAACCCGTAGACACCGTAGGAGAGATCCGCCGAGAGCCCCCGTTCGACCTCGTGCGGTTGGACGTCCAGATATCCACGAGTACCGCCCTGGCCGTCGTCTGCCGATCCCGTGACGATAGAGCCGACGAGCGTCGATTTGCCGTGGTCGACGTGTCCCGCAGTCCCGACGACGATGTGGTCGTCGTCGACGTCCAGCATCGCACCCTCCCGGATCGTTGCGACGCCGACGAGGCCGCCCCCGTCGACGCCCCACGTCTCGACGTCGTCGATGTGTGCGCCCGCCTCCTCGGCGAGCAGCGAGAGCACGTCCATCGACTCGGAGAACACTGTCGGCTCGACGCCCGCGATGCCACCGTCGTCGGTCACTCCGAGTACGTACGTTGCCTCGCCGCCACCGGAGAGAACCCGGTGCCGAAGCTGGGCGGCGAGTGATTCCAGTCGACCGTCAGCCAGGTGAACCGATCGAGTGAGACGCTCCTTGAATTCGACGCTGCCACCCTCCCGCTCGCCCCGGTCGAGGGCGTTGCGGAGCACAGCGCGGTCGGCGCTCATACGGGTGACGGTTACGGGTACACGGGTTTAACTCTTCCCCGAAAACCGGCAGAAACAGCCGTCTGATCGGCTAGGCGTCGCGTATTGCGTCGATAGCCGCAAGCGTTCCGTCCGCGAACGACGCTTCGGTGACGACGTCGGCGGCCGCCCTCGCAGTTTCGTCGGCGTTGGCGACCGCGTACGCCGTGCCGACGACCTCGAACGCCTCCGCGTCGTTCGCCGAGTCGCCGATCATCGCGAACGCCTCGGGGGCAACGCCGAGGCGTTCGGCGGCCGTCCGAATCCCTGTCGCCTTGTTCACCGCTGGCGATTTCACGTGGTAGGCGTAGCCGGTGTCGACGACGTCCATCCCGCGGTTCGACGCGATTCGCTCGAGCGGACCGAGCGGCTGCTCGCGGGCGACGGCAACCTCGGTTTCGCGCCACCGGTTGACCATATCTCCCGGGGGCCAGCCCAGTTCGTGGCCGGCTGCGCGGTACGCTTCGGCGACGGCGTTTGCGCCCTCCGGATCGCCGTCGTAGACGACTTCGCCGTCCACCTCGACGTAGACGATTCCGCCGTTCTCGGCGATCACGTTCGTCGGTATCCCGCCGAACTCACAGAGCCCGACCGGATAGGGGAACGCCTTTCCGGTCGCGACGACGACCGGTGCGCGGTCGGCCCACTCGCGTAGCGGATCCAAAACGCGCGGATCGATCGATTTGTCGGGGCGGGTGAGCGTCCCGTCAATGTCGACAGCTAACGGCGGAAGCTCGGCCATACTCGAACGAGCGGGACGGAGCTACGAATCCGTTCCGTCTCCGCGGCGCCTCATTCGACCAGTCGCTCGTAAGCCTCGGTGATCTGCTTGAACGCTTCCTCGTCGCCACCGCGATCGGGGTGGACCTCCTTCACCGCCTCCCGATAGGCACGCTTGATCTCCGCCTCGGAGGCATCGGTCTCGAGACCGAGGCGTCGATACGCCTCCGCCGCGGACGTCTCCGGCTGGGTCCTCGCCTGGCTCCGCGAAGATTGACTGGTTCGGCGGCCCGTTTCGCGAGTTCTTCGACGGGTCGTCCTGCGAACCCGATCCCGGAGCCGGCCGCTGGCGTGGTACCAGAAGAAGTAGGTCGCGATCCCCATCGGCAGCGAAGCGAAGAGGACGAACGGCTCCCGGAGCACGGCCGCGATCGTCACGAGGAGTGCGGTCATCGCGCCGAAGGCGACTGCGAGCGCGGCGACGAGCCGAGTGGGCTGCACGCGACGATCTACTCGCCGCGGAACCGTAAGCGTCCCGGGGTTTAAGCGCGAGTACGATCAAGGACGATCATGAGTGTCGCGGGGCTCTGTTCGATCTGTGAGATCGGATCCGTCGTCGACGGCTGTGATCGGTGCGGCCGACTCGTCTGCGAGGATCACTACGACCGCAAGTCGGGGCTCTGCGTCGAATGCAGTCGTGAAATATCGCAAAGTGAGCGGGACGACCGCCGGTTTTGAGTCCCGTCGATCGAGCGAATGCGACTCGCGGCTGAGCCGCATTGGACCATAGCTATTTACCTCTTTTCCACAGAGGAACGAATGGTATGTCCAATCAAACAGTCGGTTTCGTCGGGCTCGGCATCATGGGCCTTCCGATGGCAAAGAACCTCGTCGACGGCGGCTACGACGTCGTCGGATACAACCGCTCTCCGGAGCCAACGCAGGAGCTCGTCGACTACGGCGGGAGCGACGGCGGCTCGCCCGCCGGCGTCGCCGACGCGGCGGACGTCGTCCTGCTCTGTCTCCCGGACTCCCCCGACGTGGAAAACGTCGTCCTCGGGGAAGGCGAGGAGAGCGATCCAGTCGTAGAGGCACTCTCCGAGGGGATGGTCGTCATCGACCACTCGACGATCTCGCCGACCGTCGCCGAACGCGTCGCCGAACGCGTCGCCGACGTCGGGGCGACGATGCTCGATGCGCCGATCTCCGGCGGCGAGAGCGGCGCGATCGAGGGAACGCTCTCGATCATGGTCGGCGGCGACGAGGAGACGCTCGAGGCGAACCGCGACATCCTCGAGACGATGGGCGAGACCGTCACCCACTGCGGGCCGAGCGGTGCCGGACAGACAACGAAGGCGTGCAACCAGATCGTCGTTGCCGCACAGATGGTCGGCGTCAGCGAGGCACTGGTGTTCGCGGACAACGCCGGCGCCGACCTCGAGGCCGTCGTCGAGGCGATCAGTGGCGGTGCGGCGGGCTGTTGGACGCTCGACAACCGCGCGCCGAACATGATCCACGGTGGGTTCGATCCCGGCTTCTTCGCCGAATACCAGTACAAGGACCTCCGGATCGCGACCGACGCCGGGGAGGCGTTCGGTTCGCCGATGCCGCAGACGTCGCTCGCTCACGAACTCTACAAGACGATGGTCGAAAACGGGATGGGCCGGGACGACAACTCCGGCGTCATGCAGGTGCTGGAGATGATGTCCGGATCGGAAGCCCGCGTCGACGACTAGCGGTATTCGTTCAACCGCGTTTTGAGCCGTTTCGCGGCGTCGCCGACCGCGCCGAAGTAGGCGTTCTCGTCGATCGTCCCCTCTCCGGCGAAGATAATCCCGCGCGAGGAGTTGACGAGACCGACGCCGTCGGCCAACCCGAACTCCACCGCGGCCTCGGCGTCACCGCCCTGTGACCCCACACCTGGAACGAGGAACGGAAGGCCGACGAGTTCCCGGAGGCGCTCTAGCTCCTCGGGTGCGGTGGCACCGACGACCAGTCCGAGGTTGTCGTGATCGTTCCACTCCGCACACCGCTGTGCGACGTACTCGTAGAGGCGCTTGTCGTTTCCCACCTGCAGGTTCTGAAAGTCGGATCCGCCGGGGTTGGACGTCCGACAGAGGACGAAGATCCCCTTCTCGCTCCGGGAGAGAAACGGCTCGAGCGTATCCCGTCCCATGTACGGGTTCACCGTGACGGCGTCGACGGTGTCGAGGGCTTTCGCGTACTGCCGTGCCGTGTTACCGATGTCGCCGCGTTTGGCGTCGAGTACCACAGGAACGCCTTTCCCGTCCGCGTAGGCGACCGTCTCCTCGAGGGCGCGCCAGCCGTCCGGGTCCTCGTAAAACGCGGCGTTCGGTTTATAACAGGCCGCGTGCTCGTGCGTCGCGTCGATGATCCGACGGTTGAACGACCACCGGGGTAGCTCGGAGTCGACGAAGCCGGGGAGTCGCTCGGGATCCGGATCGAGACCGACCGAGACGACGCTGTCGACCGCGTCGATCCTGGCTCTGAGGTCCTCGAAGAAGCTCATACCGATCGCTGTCAGGGTTCGACAAAGAACGTTTCCAATCGCCCGCTTCACTGCACACTCGCGGCGGCCGCTTCGAACACCGCCAACGCGGGTTTCACGTCGGCCCCACTTTCGACGAAAACCAGCGTTCGCGGCGGATCGACCGCCTTCGGTCGAGCGCGCAATCCGGCCCCGTCGGCTTCCCGCGTCGCGGTTTCGACCCTGCCCCGGAACTCGACTCGGACCCGATCGGGATGAATGTAGACGTCCGCGAGCCGCTCCCCGTCGACGTCGACCCCGTAGGAGAAGCTGCCGAACTCGGCGGGTTCGGCGTCCCGGTCGGCGTCGACGACGGTGAGTCGACCGAGCGGCCCGCGCTCGTGGCCGTGGATCTCCGAGGAGAGCAGTTCCGCGATCCGTCGCCCGTCCGTGATCGTTCCTTCGACCATCCCTACAGCTCCTCTCGGGCGGCGTTCGCGACGGTCTGGACGTCGATTCCACGCCGATGGGCGTAGAGAACGGCGGCCGCCTCGATCGTGATCGCCAGATCGGATTGTAGCCGGTTCACGCCCGCGACGGCCTCCTGCTTCTCGTGGCCGGCATCGACGAGCGCCCCGAGTACCTGTTCGAACGTCGATCGTTCCCGGAGGATCGACTCGTCGGGCTCGAACCCCTCCGGGATCTCCACGTTCGCGGGATCGAACGTAATCCGGAGCTGGTCTGCTTCGCGGTCGAGCAGCCCTTCACCGGTCGCGACGTCGACGAGCCGCTTGGCCTGATCCGGTGAAAACCAGTCGCGATCGAGCGACAGCGCCACGACGAAGGCGCTCTCTCCCAGCTCCCGGCTCCCCTCCTGCCGGAACGGCGCGGCCACGGCTCGGCGAAGACTCATGTCCGGCCAGTCGGTTCCTCGCGGCAAATAATCGTCGACTCGTGGCGCGTCCAGTCGCTGAAAACGATCAAAAAATCCTTATATATGCCACTGCTGGGAGTAGTAGTGTCCTCGTCGATCCGACCGCTTCTCGTCGGGTTCGAGTCCGATTCGACGGCGCTCGAACGGATGTGCGACCGGTTCGACGCCGTCGTCGTTCCGGATGTGAACGCGTCCCTCGAGCGACTGGATCGCGTCGACTGTGTCGTCTGTACCCGGTACGACACCGTCGAACGAATCGCGGCCATTGATCGGGACGTTCCAATCGTACTGTTCCCGAGCGACGGCTCCGAGTCGCTCGCCGGACGCGCAATCGCCGCCGGCGCTGACGGGTACGTCCCGAGAGACGACGGCGTCGACGTGTTAGTGGAACGCCTCGACGCGATCGTCGACAGCTGCAGCCGGGCGGACGGGGACCGGACGGCTCGCAGGGAGGAACTCGAGCGGTACGAGACGATCATCGACGCGCTCGGTGACCCAGTGTACGTACTCGACGGGGCGGGTCGCTACACGTACGTCAACGACGCCTTCGTCGAGGAGACCGGCTACGAACGGGAGGAGATACTCGGCCGCCACGTTTCGGTCGTCCTCCCGAAGGAATCACTCGAGCGGGGTGAGGCGGTCATCCGATCGTTGCTCGACGACGACCGAAACAGGGCCACGCTCGAGATGGAACGGGTCACCGCCGAGGGAGAGACTGTCTCCGTCGAAAACCACATCGCTCTCCTGCCACCCGACGAAGAGGGGCGGTTTCAGGGGACGGCCGGAATCATTCGGAACATCGAGGAGCGAGAGGCGAGAAAGCGAGAGCTGAAGCGACAGAACGAGCGACTCGACCGGTTCGCCGGCGTCGTGAGCCACGATCTCCGGAACCCGCTCAGCATCGCGACGGGGCGACTGGAGCTGGCTCGAGCGGAGTGCGATAGCGAACATCTGGACGCAATCGTCGACGCTCACGACCGGATCGACTCGATCATTCAGGGGCTCCTGGGACTCGCTCGATCCGGTGGAACGATCGACGCCGCCGAGCCGATTGCGCTCGAACGCGCCGCCGAGAGGGCGTGGGAGACGACCGGGACAGAGAGCTGTACGCTCGAGATAGCGACCGACACGACGATCCACGGCGACGAACAGCTGGTGATCCAGTTACTCGAGAACCTCTTTCGAAACGCCGTCGAACACGGCGGTGATGCCGTAACCGTCGAGATCGGATCGCTGCCGGACGGGTTCTACGTGACCGACGACGGCGTCGGCTTCGAGCCGGCCGAGAGGCGACAGCTACAGAAGGACGAGACGAACTCCACGGGACTCGGATTCACCATCGTCCACGACATCGCCGCCGCACACGGCTGGACTATCGGTCTCCGTGACTCGGAGTCGGGCGGGGCCCGCATCGAGATCACCGACGTCGAGCGGGAGTGAACGGATCGGCTCTCACGCTGTGAGAACGCCACGACGTATCGTCGACGCGGTATGTAGGGTTTAATTATCCTCGAGTCGATTTTCCAACGATGACCGAGCCGATCCGCGTCTCCCGGAAGGAGTTCAGCTCGGACGAAGTGATCGAGCGGCTCGACGAGGGCCAGCGAGTGATCGTCACCGTCGAGATGCTCGGCGTTCGGCGGGACGTAACGCTCCGGAAGACCAACGACGAGTACGTCTGTGACACGGGACTCAAGCTGTTGAGCTACGCCGATTCGGCGGGGATGAAGAGCTGCATCGAGCGGCTTCGGCTGGCGAGCGTCGAGTGACGCACGTCGCCGCCGGTTCGTAGCTGTACCGTGGGCGGAATACCACTATAGAACTGCCTCGACGGCGTCCATCGCCCGTTCGACCTTCTTCACGTTGGCGTTGTAGCCCATGTGGCCGACGCGAAGGATATCGTTCGACAGCTCCCCGAGTCCCGTTGCGAGCACGACGTTCTCCTCCTCGGCGATTCGTCGCTGGAGGCGCTCGGCTTCGCCCGGGACGTGAAACGCCGTCACGGTCGGTGACCACAGTTCCCGTCGTGGATACGGTTCGAGACCCAACTCGGCGCCGCGGCTCCGGCAGCGCTCGGCGGCCGCCTCGTGACGTTCGAAGACCGAATCGACCCCCTCCTCGAGCAGGAGATCCAGTGCCGCGTCGAGTGCCGCCACGTTCGCGCTAAGATGCGTGTACGGGAACCCCTCGGAGACGTCCCGCCACGGGAGGAAGTTCGTGTAGAGCGACCGGGGATCACGCGTTTCCATGGCGTCCCACGCGCGATCACTGATCGCGGCCGTCGTCAGACCCGGCGGCGCGCTGAAACACTTCTGGGACGCGCCCAGACAGACGTCAATCCGGTCCGTCGGCACGGTCGTTCCGCCGAGCGAGGAGACGGCGTCGACGACGCTCACCACGTCGTGCTCCTCGAGCAGGCTCAGGGCGGGATCGAGGTCGTTGAGCGCACCGGTCGGCGTCTCACAGTGAACCAGCGTCGCGAGCGAGAACGGGCGCCCGTTCGCGTCGGCCTCCTCGAGAGCTCTCGCCGTGCCGTCGAGGTCGAACCCCTCGTCGTACGGTGCCGAGACGAGTTCCGCCTCGCCACCGTAGGCGTCGACGAAGTCGGCGAAGCCGTCGCCGTAGAGCCCGTTCGAGAGACAGAGCACGCGATCGCCCGGCTCGACGAGTGAGGCGATCGCGGCCTCGAGCCCGAGGATCCCTTCCCCTCCAGGGACGACGACGTCGCTGTCGGTGTCGTACACAGTCGCCAATTTCTCACAGACGCCCTCGTACCGTTCCGCGAATACGGGATCGATGTCCGGGTTCGGCTGCTCTCCGGCCATCGCCTCCCGCACCTCCGGCGGCGTCGCCGTCGGTCCCGGTGTGAATAGCATGGTCTACCGTGCGATCCGCTCACACTTGCCGATTGCGGTGACGAGGCCGCTCAGTCCAGCTCGAACCGGGATCTCGCGTATCGATCCCCGTCCCCGGTTCGAACGTATCCGATCCCGAAGTGATTGTCGTCCGGGTAGACGTGTAGCGACCGCGAACGCACGGGGCTGTATACGGCGTGAATATCCGTACCGGTTCTCGGATCGACGACGCCCGCGTCGCCGGGTTCACAGACGTTCGTCCCGACCGTCTCCAGAGCGTACTCCCCCTCGTCGACCTGCTCGGCTCGCATGTCGGCGAGGAACAGGCACCCGTCGACGAGCAGCTCGAAGCAGGGTCGGCCGTGGTGCTCGTGCGGCATGAGCGAGTACTCGGGGGGCCACTCCATGTACCGAACGACCGGACCGTCCGGTTCTCGGTAGACCAGTCGACGGGTGTACTCCCCGTCGGCTCGCTCGGTTTCGACGTTCTCGAAGAACGCGTCGTCACCGGTCGCCGCTCGCAACGCTTCGGGACCGCGTTCGATGAACGCGTCGTCGCTCTCGGCGAGCAGATCCGAGAGCTGTCGGTACACCGACCGAACCCGCTCGTTCGGAGGGACTACGGAGGTTGACATACGTTCCGGATTCGTGGAACGAACTGATAAATATTGCCTCTATCTGCGACGCTACCGATCGGTGGCCTTTCGCGGCCGGAACTTCGGAAGTGCCAGCTCGTCGGTGACGCGATCGAACGTCAGTTCGACGGCCATGCCGCTCTCGACGGTGTCCGGCTCACAGTCGACGACGTTCGTACAGATGCGAACGCCCTCCTCGAGTTCGACGTACGCGACCACGTACGGGATCTCGTCGGTAAAGGAGGGGAGCTCGGTCGCTCGGCGAACGATCGTATACGTGTGGACGTCTCCGGTGCCCTCTGCCTCCACCCACTCGATTCGGTTCGAGCCGCAGAACCGACACCACGTCCGGGGAAAGAACTGCACCGACTCGCAGTCGGGGCAGGACTGGATCAGCAGTCGCCCCTCGTCACAGGCGCTCCAGAAGGTCGCGTGCGGCTCCGAATCCCGATCCGGGAGGGGTTTCTCGTAGCTCATGCACCGACCCCCCGCTGGAGGATCGCAACGGAGTGTGCGGTCAGGTTCTTGCCGTACTGCCCGCCTCCGACGCCGGTGACGAGCCCCCGTTCGGCGTTTGGAACCTGTCGGTCACCACCGTCACCCCGGAGCTGTCTGACGGCCTCGAGCAGCTGGACGAACGAGGCGCCACCGACGCCGGCCTGCCCGACGCAGAGCTGCCCGCCACCGGTGTTGAGCGGCAGTTCGCCCTCGACGGAGAGGTCAGTTCGTTCGACGAACGGTCCGCCTTCTCCGCGATCGGCGTAGCCGAGCTCCTCCAGTTGCATCAGCTCGACGATCGGATAGTCGTCGTAGATCTGGAGGAAGTCCATCACATCCGGTTCGAGACCGGCCATCTCGAAGGCGCGCCGTCCGGCAGCCTCGATCCCCATCTCGGTGAAGGCGGGGCGTTCGGCTACCTCGGGGTTGTGACTGTGGCCGAAGCCGGCAATCGAGACCGGATCGACTCCGAGCTCCGCAGCTCGCTCGGGCGTCGTCAGCAGACAACCGAAACCGGCATTGACCGGCAGTACGCAGTCGAACAGCCGGATCGGATCGGCGATCATCCCCGACGTTCGGTACTCCTCCAGCCCGACCGGCTCGTCGAAGTACGCCAGCGGGTTCCGGGTCGCGTGCTCTCGCTGGGTGACGTAGATCGAACCGAGCTGCTCGATCGTCGTCCCGTACTGGTCCATGTGGCGGCGCTGGACCATCGCGAGCTGGGCGTTCGCCCCCTGCATTCCGAACGGCTCCTGGTAGTTTCGCTTGAATCCCCGCGGATCGCCGGGGAAGATCTCGCCGGATCCCTTCTCGGGGTGTTTCGGCGTATCGGCACCGAGACAGAGCACCGTTTCGGCGACGCCGGTTTCGACGGCCTGTGCGGCCTGAACGACGAGCGGGATCGCCTGCCCGCCGCAGTGATCGCTCGCGGTGACCCACGAGAGATCCTCGAGGCCGAGCGTCTCCGCGAGCATCATAGGATACCGATACGGCGTCGGCGTCGACGAGCGGGCGACGCCGAGCCCGTCGACGTCGTCGATCCCGACGCCGGCGTCCTCGAGCGTTCGGTCGGCGGCCATCCAGAAGTACTCCTCCAAATCGTGATACGGCTGATCGTTGTTCCGGCTCGGTCTGCTCTTTTCGGTCTCGCCGATGCCGGCGACGACGACGTTCTCGAGCGGCATACAACTACACGCCGCCGCGGCGGAATAACCGTTGCCCACTCGAAGCCGAACCGGTGTTCGCTCGAAGGCGATCGAGGCCTCCGCAGTCACCGACTGCCGGACAAAAGCGATTTCCCCTCGCCAGACGTGCGACCCGCCATGGACGATCCGACGGTTTTAATGGTTCACACGGTCGATGCACCCAGCTGGTCCGATGTCGACCGACTCCGCGCGGAGATCGAATCCCGTCTCCCCGACGTCGACCTCACCATCGCGAGAACGCCGCCCGAGTCGGCGGCCCACGCCGGCGACGCGGACGTACTGATCGCGACGTTCGTCCCGAGCAGGATTCTCGAGGCGGCGACGGAACTGTCGTGGATTCAGGCACTCTCCGCCGGCGTCGACTTCTACGATTTCGACGCGCTCGGTGATCGGGGAATCGTGCTGACGAGCGCGGCGGGCGTTCACGCCGAACCGATCGCAGAACAGGTTCTCGGCTACATGCTCTCGTTCGAGCGAGGAATTCACACGGGGATCCGCCAGCAGTCCGACGGCGTCTGGCAGCGGTACGAAGGGGGCGAACTCCGAGGGAAGACGCTCGGCGTGCTCGGCCTCGGATCGATCGGGAGCCGCGTCGCGGAGTACGGATCGGCGCTCGGGATGTCCGTCATCGGGACCAAGCGGGATCCGACGACGGCACCCGACGCAGCCGATGCGGTGTTCCCACCCGAGGAGATATACACCGTGCTCCAGCGTTCGGACTACGTCGTCGTCGCCTGCCCGCTCACCGACGAGACGAGGGGGATGATCGGCTACCCCGAACTCGGTGTGATGGACTCCGACGCCGTGCTCGTAAATATCGCTCGCGGGGAGATCGTCGACGAGGACGCGCTGGTACACACGCTCCAGGAGTCCCGGATAAGAGGAGCAGCGCTCGACGTCTTCGAGACGGAGCCACTTCCCGCGAATTCGCCGCTGTGGAATCTCTCCAACGTCATCGTGACGCCGCACATGGCCGGCTCGACGCCGAAGAAGTTCGGGCGGCTCGCGGATATCTTCGCCGAGAACTACGAGACGTATCGCGACGGTCGCCTCGACGAGTTTCGGAACCGCGTGCTTTAGTCGTCGAGCAGCTCCTCGGCGAGCGACACCAGTTCGCCCTCGGGATCGTCCCCCGGCGTCGAGACGATGACGTGATCGACGCCGATCCGCTCGATCGTCCGGAAATATTCGCGAAACCACTCGGCGCCGGCTCGGAACCCCTGGTGGATCGGTTCCGGATCGGCGGTTCGATCCGACGCGAGCGCTACGCGGAGATTCATCGCGTACGGTTTCGAGCCCGCGAGTTCGCGCCACTCCTCGAGGAACGACCGAAGCGTCGGTTCGGGGAGCTGATAGAAGAGCCAGCCGTCGCCGTGCTCGGCGATCCACTCGGTCGACTGGCGAGCGTGTCCCGTCGGCAACAGCGGGATCGATCCCCGAGTCGGCTTCGGCACGAGATCGACGTCCCCGTCGAGGGAGACGTCAGCGCCCTCGAGTTCGGGGAACGACTCCCTCCAGAGGCGCCGGAGCAGTCGAACGCTCTCCCGGAACCGCTCCCCGCGATCGTCGTACGTCACCCCGAACGCCGGAAACTCGGGTTCCCGGTCGCCGGTCGCGACGCCCATCACGAGTCGACCGTCGGAGAGCCGATCGACCGACGCTGCGCTCTTTGCGACGTGAATCGGGTGTCGGAGCGGTAACACGACGCTCGCCGTTCCCAGCGCGATCGTTGACGTGTTCGCGGCGGCAGAGCCGAGCCACGGCCAGACGTCGAAGGACTGACCGGTATCGCCGAACGCCGGCCAGTGCAGTGGGACGTCCCTCGCCCACAGGGCGTCGAATCCGAGCCTCTCCGCCAGTTCCGCGAGCTCCATCTCCGCAGCAACTGGGGGCGTCGACTCTCGGGTTCGGGTGAGCGGAAAGCTCGTTCCGACGGTGAGCCCGTCGGTCCCGAAGAGGCGCTCGAACCCGGCGTTGCGGTGCGTATCGGCCACGGACGTTACGCTCAGCTGTCGGGGCTGTAGTTCGGAGCCTCGTCGGTGATGACGACGTCGTGGGCGTGGCTCTCGGCCTGGCCCGCCGAGGAGACGCGAACGAACTCGCTCCGTTGCTTGAACTCCGGGATCGTACCGGCGCCGACGTAGCCCATACCGGACTGCATGCCGCCGACGAGCTGGTGGAGCTCCGACGCGAGACTCCCCTTGTACGGGGTCGCGGCCTCGACGCCCTCGGGGACGTACTCCTCGTCGTCCGGATCGTCCTTGAGATACCGCTCACCGCCACCGGATTTCATCGCGCCGACGCTCCCCATCCCGCGGTACTGCTTGTAGCGCTTGCCGTTCATCGTGATGACGCGGCCCGGCGCCTCGTCGGTGCCGGCAAAGTACGACCCCAGCATTACGGCGTCGGCACCGGCCGCGATGGCCTTGATCGCGTCGCCGGAGTATCTGATGCCGCCGTCGGCGATGACGGGGACGCCTTCGGGGGCCGCAACGTCCGCGACTTCGGCGACGGCCGTGATCTGCGGCATTCCCGATCCCGAGACGACCCGCGTCGTACAGATCGATCCGGGTCCGATACCGACCTTGATTCCGTCGGCGAAATCGACGATCGCCTCGGCCGCCTCTCGCGTTCCGACGTTGCCGACGACGACGTCGGCGTCGACCGCCGCCTTGATCTCGCGGGCCGAATCGATGACGTTGAGGTTGTGCGCGTGTGCACAGTCGATGAAGATGACGTCCGCATCGGCGTCGTCAGCCGCCAGCGCCCGATCGGTTTCGAAGGGACCGACTGCGACACCGCAGCGGAGACGACCTTCCTCGTCCCGGATCGCGTCGTCGTACTCGCGGCGCTGGAGGATTCCGCCCATCGTGACGAGGCCGACGAGCAGGTTCTCGTCGTCGACGACGGGAACGCGCTCGATCTTGTGCTCGTACATCAGCTCGAACGCCTTCCGGGGCGAGACGTCCTCCGGCGCGGTGATCACCTGATCGGTCATCGCTTCTCGGACCGGATCGTCCTCGGCGACCTCGAGATGAGGCCGGATGTCGGTGCTGGAGATGATGCCGAGGACTTCTCCCCGGGTGTTGATTACAGGGGCCCCGCCGACCCCTTCTCGCTCCATCAGCTCGTCGGCCTCACGCACCGTCAGATCGGGATCGACGGTGACCACCGTCTCGAGCGGAATGATGAGCTCGTCGGCGCGCTTGACCTGCTCGATCTCCTCGACCAGTTGGTCGACATTCATGTTTCGGTGAAGAACGCCGAGGCCTCCCTGTCGGGACATCTCGATCGCCAATTCGGCCTCGGTGACCGTGTCCATCGCCGCCGAAAGTATCGGGATGTTCAGCGAGACGTTCTTCGAAACGTTCGTCACCGTCTCGGCCTCGTCGGGTTCGACGCGGCTCTCTTTGGGGCGGAGCAGTACGTCGTCGAAGGTCAACGCCTCCGGAACTCGGAGCTTTCCTGAGAAGGATTCGTCGGTCGCCATGTAAAGCGTGGGAAGGGACGCGTGAAAAGGATTGCGAGAGCACGCGAGCTCCCGTAACTGACGATCTCACCACCGAATCCGTACACTGACGCACTCGTCTGGACATTCGTCCGAATCGAGGGTGAAACGTGACGGAATCGACACCACAAAACCGGTTGTTCGCTGTGTTTGTCGTTCCTATGGCGGCGTTTGCCACACAACGTTTATGGTCCGTCTCGTACTAGTTCATCCATGGACTCCGCTAGTCCCATCGCACAGCGCACTGCCGGCCAGACGAGCGGCCTCACCGGCGCGTTTACATTTACATTTGCGATGTGGACGACCAATGCGGAGAACGTCGCGATATCCGGAAAAAACCGTTCCGGGTGCGGACCGTCGGTACCGTATCGCGACGACCATCGCCGTTCGGCCTCGGGTGAAGGCCAACCAGCCTGACGAATGAGCACCTCACGCCACCCGATCGCACTCCGATTAGAGCAGCGTGTCGGTGAGGGGACCAGACTTCTCGGGACGGTCATGGCGCTTCCCCTCCTCGACGGCATCTTCGCCGCCCTCGTGCTCGCGGGGGCCGTCTCCAGCCTCCTCGGAATGCTGGAGGTCGGCCTGCTGATCTTCGGCGGGAGCGCGACGCTCGCCGTCGTTCTCGTCGAGATGGACGGCTCTCGCCGCGAGCGGGTTCGGAACGTCCTGCTCGTCGGCGCGTTCATCGTCCCCGTCGCTGCGCTGCAGGCGGCGATCGCACCGACTATCGAATCACTCGTCGATCTCGAGATTTTCAAGCGATTCGCCGCGCTCGTGATCCTCGCGATCGCCGCCAAGACCGCGAGTGCGACGATCGGCGAGTATCTCCCCTCGCCCGCAGTCATCATCGGTCTCGGACTGGTCGCGAGCTTCCAGCCGAACGGCCTCGAATTCGGCTACGTCGCCGAACCGATCTACGTCGTCTACGGCACCGGCGCAGCGATCGTCGGCGTCGGATTCGCCCTCGCGGTCGCGGTCTTCGGCCCGTGGCTCCGCGGCAACGTCGATCTCGATCGCTTCCGGTTCGGAAGCGCCGTCGCACTGGGCGTGCTCCCGCTTTCGATCCTCTCGATCGGACCGATCCCCTCCGACGCACCGATCGCACTCGCCGTCCTCGGACTGACCGCGCTGCTCGCGTTCGATCCGGAGGGCACCGACGACTACGCCGACTCCGTCGCCTCCGTCGAAGACACGGAGCTCCCGGACGACAGCGACGACGACGAATCGCGACGACTCGGCGATCGGGACCGGGCACCGTGGCTGTAGCAGCCTCACGAGTCCAAAAGGCTTAGCCGCTCGGCCACGCCCGTTCGGTATGGCCGACAATCGAGTCGTTCAGGGTCGAATGGTGACTCCGGGGAAGCTCGCGGAACTCGTCGAGGGCGACCCCGTCATGGACGCCGAAGCGATAGCGGACGCCGAGCGCGACTGCCCGGAGTGCGGCGGCGACGTACTCTCCGTCGGCTACATGCCGAGCGTCACCGAGTTCGTGACGGGGTTCAAATGCCAGCAGTGCGACTGGAAGGCGACAGATCGGTGACTGGGCGCGGATACACGGAACCGAAACCCCTTTAGGCTATTCGGGGATACCACAGCGTGCGGGGACGTGGCCAAGCCAGGCATGGCGACTGACTCCAGAGGCCACGCGCCCGGTGACGAGACTCCAGACTGATATACCGAGCGGCCGGCTGATCACCGCCCGCGATGACGACCCTCTGGAGAACCGAGGCGCACACCGGAGATATCAGTCGATCGGGGGTTCAAATCCCTCCGTCCCCATAACCTCATTTCGTTCGGTTGAAACCGCCATACGGGAGCAGTGCGGATCTTCCTTTATA
>SKTU01000026.1 GCA_007122455.1 Haloarculaceae archaeon
TCACAGACTCGGAACCGGATTTGAGTGTGATTGCATCCCCTTGTTCGAGCTTATCAGCGACGCTGCGGAGATACGATGCGATTTCTTCTCGGGTCTGGTCACTCTCTGATTTGAACAGGACTTCTTCAGGCATAATGAACGATACGCTGCCTGCACCGATAAGTGAATCCCCTCTACTGACCGCTCCTCGGTAGGGCATGTGAACCGTTCTGTGACACCCTCGATTCGGTGCGTAAATGCTCATAGACGATCACACTCCCGTGCATCGTCAACCTCTAGAGTCGCTCAGGCGACTGCCTCGACGGCGTCGGCGAGCAGTTCGACGGCCATGCTGATCTCCCGCTCGCGGACGTCCATCGGCGGGAGCATTCGAATCGCCTTGTAACCACAGCCCAGCGTCAACAGCCCACGCTGCAGCGCCGCGTCGAGTACTGCATCGCGACGCTGTTTGGTGTCGAACTCGACGGCGATCATCAACCCTTTGCCGCGGATGTCGATGACGTTGTCGAGCGCCGCGTCGGCGAGTTCCTCTGTCGCCTGCTCGCCGCGCTCAGTCGCGTTCGAGAGGAGCCCCTGGTCGCGGATCACGTCGATCGTCAACGCACCCTGCATCGACGCGACGACGTCGCCGGCGCCCCACGTCGAGGAGAGTCGGGATTTCTCTCCGGGGAATATTTCCCGGCTGGAGATCGTCGCGCCGACGCGGGCGCCCTTGGCGGCACAGATCACGTCGGGTTCGATCGTCATCCCGTCGGAGGCCCAGAACTCGCCGGTTCGACCGAGCCCGGACTGGATCTCGTCGGCGATCAGGAGTAGATCGCGTTCCGCACAGATCGCGGCGATCTCTTCGAGGAAGCTGTCGCTCGGAACGTTGTAACCGCCTTCACCCTGAACGGGCTCCATGATGAGGTAGGCGACCTCGTCGGCGTTGACGTGGCCGCGCTCGGGATCGAGCATCCGCCGCAGCGTCGAACTGTCGCCCGCGAAGAAGCCGCAGTCGCACGTCGCCGGAGTACACGCCCCGTCGCGACAGTAGGGCGCGTCGTGGATCGAGGGGATTTCCGGAAACTGCCGTCGGTAGATCTCCTTGGAGCGATTGAGCGACAGCGCGCCGAGCGTTCGACCGTGGAAGGCGCCCTCGAACGTGATTCCGTACTTTCCGGCGGTGCGGTCGTAGCAGATCTTCAGCGCGTTTTCGACCGCCTCGGCGCCGGAGTTCGACAGGAACACCGTATCCATCCGGTCGGGGGAGATTTCGGTTAACCGCTCCATCAGTTCCGCGGGGCCGGGGAAATCCGGATCGCGAGGATCGCCGGCGGTCGTGTAGAAGTCCTGTCCCGCGATCTTCAGCGGATCGATCAGTTCGAACTCGCTCGCGCGCTCGAGCAGTTCGGGATTGTTGTATCCGAGCGGCGCCGCGCCGACGTGGCTAGTGAAATCCAGCAGGACGTTCCCGTCGGCGTCAGTGCAGAAGGGCCCCGTCGCCGGAGCGGAAACGTCCCACACGAAGTCGTAGACGTACGTGCTCGGTGCGGAAAACGAGCGGTGGTGGTCGACGCGGTCTCGGGCGAGCGGTCCGGGGAGGGAGTCGACGCTCGGCTTCGCGGTCTCGCGGTCCATGCGCCGCGTTGCGACTATGGACGGTTAAGTGTTGACGAAGCCGACCCCTACAGAACGACGACCGCTCCGGTGACGATCGCCGCCGTGGCGAGTAAAACGGCGCTCCAGACGACGACGCCGCGAGCGAAATCCCGATTGGGTGAGAGGGCAGTCAGTCCGGCCTTGACGACGATGCTCGCCGCAGTCGCGAGGAGGATGGCGATCGTCGCCTCCGACCCCGTCACCGTTCCGTTCGAGTAGAGAACGACCGCCGAGGCCGTCGCTCCGGCGCTGGAGATCAGCCCGGAAACGGCAGCCGCAACGTAGAGCCCCGACGTCCCGAACGCGTCCTCGGCGAAGCCACCGACGAGCAGAACGACGAGGAAGACGGTCCCGACGGCCAGGGCGTACCGCATCGTGAACGGAGTTGTGAGATCGATGTCGACGGGGATCGACCAGTCGGCGGTGTACGCCGCGATGACGACGGCACCAACGATAACCGCGAGAAGCGGCACGACTGCCTCGTAGAGGAGGCCGGTCCCGAACGTGAAAAACAGGGCGATTGCGAGATTCCGAAGCGCCATCGACGCGTTTGCCAGCAGAACCGCAGCGACGCCGTACGGTGCCGCCTCCCGGTTCTGGCTGACGTGATCGAGCATCGAACCGACGACGGCTGTCGAGGACGCCAACCCGCCGAAGAAGCCGGTGACTGCGATGCCACGACCGCCGTACGCTCGGACGATGGCGTAGTTGACGATCCCGATCCCGGCGACAAAGACGACCATGAGCCAGACGATACGCGGTTCGAACGCGACCGAGACCTCGCCGACGCCCACGGTTCGCTGGTTGGCGGGGAGCAAGGGGTAGATCACGAACGCCAGGATCGCGAACTCGGCCGCGGATCGAACCTCCTCGCGGGAGAGTGCCTCCGCGACCCCGTGTAGCTCCTGCTTCAAAACGAGGAGGAGCGAGGAGACGACCGCGACGGCGACGCTCTCGAGAACGAATCCGGACGCGACGAGCGCGCCGACCCCGTACGTGACGAGAAGCGACGCGGACGTCGTCAGCGAGAGTGTCTCCCGACTGTCGACGACCCCTCGGGCGCCGAGAACGCCACCGAGGAGCAGCACGAGTAGACCACCGACAGCGAGCAGGTACGGTTGATCGAGGATCGTGAACACCGCCGCAGCGAGACTGACGAAGGCGAACGTTCGGATGCCCGCCGACTTCTCGGATAGTTCCCGCTCGAGGCCGAGAAACAGCCCGAGTGCCGCAGCGAAAACCAGCGTCGCCACGTCGCTACCGAGTATCGTCGGCTCCATCGGCGACCGTTTTCCCGGCTACCTAAAAAACGCGTCGCCGCGTCCGTCCTCGAGGCGGCTCCCGTCACGGGGACAGTATTCGTGCTCGGGATCAGTCGTTCGGAACGAACAGCGAGGACAGCGTCTCACCACCTCCGTCGGCGCCGACCGACCGATCCCGCGGAAGAGGAAGGGGACGAACGGGACGAACAGAAAGAAGAGCAGCGATCCGGTCGCGAGATACAGTGCGACGCTGATCGCGAGGCTTGCGACGATCCCGACGGCGGCTGTCAGCGTCCGTGATCCGACCATCGACGACGAATACGACGGCGACGGCGTTGTGCGTTTCGAAGCGGCGATCCACCACGCTGATTATGTCAGCTCACCAACTGACGTCTAATGGCCGAACCGCCGACCCGTGCGAAGATCCACGAATACTGGAACTGGATCGGAGCCGCGCTCTTCCTGCTCATCACCGTCGACATGTTGACGACGATCTACGCGGCGGCGGTCGTCGGCCCCGGTGCGGAGGCGAACCCGCTGATGCGGTGGGCGCTACGGCAGGGTATCGGCGTCGTCGTGGCGGTGAATCTGCTCGCTGCGGTGGTCGCCGGCGGGCTCTGCTACGGCCTCGTTCACGCCCTTCGTCGGACGGCGCCCGAGAGACAGCCGGCCTTCGCGCTCGTCATCGAACTGTGGATCGGGCTGTTGCTCTTCGTCGGGCTGTTCGTACTGGCGAACAATCTCTCGGTCGTGGTACACGGTCGATCGCTGTTATAAACGGCGCTGAAGGTTACTCCGTCCAGGACCGTCGGCAGTCCTCGTCGCAGAAGTGTGCCGCCCGCACCTCGTCGTCCTCGATCCACGTGATGACCCGGTGGGTCGGTTCGTTGATTATCGGCTCCCCGCACGTCTCACACGTCGGTGCGTTCTCCTCAGTGACGTCCTCGCCGAGATCAGATGTAGGATCGACCATTGGGCGTATCTTCGGACGTGTACATATCAAGGATTTCGTTCGCGCATACGTTTCCGAACGGACAGGTGCGAACCGCGTTCACCGATCCCGCATGACCGACTCCCCGGGCTCCGTGCTCGCCCCCGCAGAGAGAACGACACCGGGGGCGATACTGGTGTTGATTCCCGTCTTCGCCCCCGGTCCGGCGACGACGCCGTACTTCCGTCGGCCGGTGGAGAGGCGCTCGCCCTTCACGGTCTGGAAAACGGGATCACCGTCGTGGCGGAGGTTGGCGATTTGGGTTCCAGCGCCGAGATTCACGTCGGTTCCCAACACGCTATCGCCGACGTAGCTCAGGTGTGGGACCTTCGAGCCGTTCATCAGCACGCTGTTTTTTATTTCCACACCGTGACCGACGCGACACGTCTCACCGATCAGCGTCGCCCCCCTGACGTAGGCGTTCGGGCCGACCGTCGCGCCGGAGCCCACGAGTACCGGCCCCTCGATGACGACGCCAGGTTCGACGACCGCCCCCTCCTCGACGACGACCGTTCCCCGGAGTTCCGCGTCGCCGCGGACCTCGCCGTCGACGCGGCCGTCGAGTTCCTCGAGACGCCACTCGTTGGCCGCGAGCAGCTCCCAGGGCCGGCCGACGTCGAGCCACCGCCGGAGTCGGACTGCGGTGACGTCGTCGGTCCGGAGGACCTTCGCGAGCACGTCGGTGATCTCGTACTCGCCGCGTTCGCTTTCCGGCACGTCGAGTAGCTCGGTCGCCGTCGCCGGAAAGGCGTACGCGCCGGCGTTGGCGAGATTCGACGGCGGATCGTCGGGTTTCTCGACGATCCCAGTGACGCGATCGCCGTCCGTCGAGAGCACGCCGTAGTTCCGCGGATCGTCGACCTCGATACCGGCGACGGCGGGGGCCGACTCGAAGAGCCGCTCGATTCGGTCGGCGTCGTAGAGGTTGTCGCCGTTCAACACGACGAACGGCCCGTCCAGCCGCTCGCGAACGGTTCGAACGGCGTGGGCGGTACCCAGCTGTTCGTCCTGCAGACCGTAGTGAACCGGAACGCCGCGGTACCGATCCTCGAAGTAGCTCCGGACGGCGTCGGCCTCGTAGCCGACGACGAAGAGCAGTTCGGACGCGCCAGCAGCGATCGCGGTGTCGGCCGTGTGCGCACACAGTGGCCTGTCCGAAACGGGGAGCATCGGCTTCGGAACGGTCTCCGTGAGCGGACGCATTCGAGTGCCTTCACCGGCAGCGAGAATAACCGTCTGCATGAGTCGGTCGTCGGGCGGCGCCGACAAAGGGGTACCGGCCGCGACTACTCCTCGGTGTCGCGATCCTCGATCGGTTCGCTCTCCTCGTCGGCGCTACGCGTGACGTCGACGTGGTAATGCTTGAGGATGTCCCGACCGAGCAACAGCGGGTAATCCATGTGACCCCGATCCTCGACGCTGGCCGTGACCGTGTGCTGAGTGCCGCCGATACCGACGACGAGGTCGACGACGGGTCGCGACCGACCGCTCTTGACGCTGCCGGATTTGATCCGCACAATGTCCTTGATCGGGCCAGTCCCGATCTCGGCGGCGACCCTCGCGTCGATGCTCGTCCGAGTTGCGCCGGTGTCGGACTTCGCGAGGACGCTCTTTGATCCGCTCGTCCCGACGACGACGACCTCCTCGATGTATCCGATCGAAACGGGCTCCGTCGGGGCGGTGACCTCCTTTCGCGGCGAGCAAGCCGGACGGGAGTCGTCGAGCGTCGCCGACAGTTCGTGAACGCGCTCCGGGTCGACATCGCCGCCGGCGCGTTCGATCGCCAACCGGGCGATGTGTGGTGCGGGCGAACGCCCGGTCGCTCGAAAGAGCCCACGGAAGCCGGCAGTCGGATTCACCTCGAGGACGTAATATCCGTCCTCGCCCTCGACGATGTCGACGCCGGCGCAGTCGAGTCCGATCTCGTCGGTCGAGCGCTTCGCGATCCGGACCACCTCCTCGTCCAACCCGGCAGTGGCGTCCTCGACGTCGCCGCCGAAGTGAACGTTCGTCCGCCACTCGCCCTCCGGCGCGTAGCGGTTCATCGCCCCGACGATCCGCTCGCCGACGACGTAGACGCGGAGGTCGTGGTGGCGCTGCTCGTCGTGATCGATGTACTCCTGGAGGAACGCTTGCCGTGAACCGACGGTCGGATTGACCGGGTCGTCGAAGTCGAGTTTCCACGTCCCGCCACCGTGGGTTCCGATCGCCGTCTTGTAGACGACCTCCTCCCCGAACCGATCCCTCCGGGCGTTCAGGTTGTCCCGCGAGAGCGCCAGCAGCGCGTTGGGAACCGGCAGACCGGCCTCGGCGAGTGCGGTCCCGGTGGCGAACTTGTGAATCGCCGTCATCGTCGCGGTCGGCACGTTGAGCATCGGGCGCATTCGATCGAGCATCGTCGCGAGCCCCAGCGCCTCGGCGGGCTGTTCTTCCTTCGAGAGCAACAGCCGATTGACGACGATATCAACGTCGGGCTCGAGCGTCACCTCGCCGTCGGAGATGTCTATGACCGTGTTTTCGGCCCGTATCCACTCGGTTCCGTAGCCGAGATCGTCGACTGCGTTGAGTATCGCTTTCGATTCCTTCGAACTGTGGAGACTGAGAACGCCAACGGTGATCTCCCGTGACATAGGTCGACTGCGTACGGTTCCGGCAAAACGCTACCGATCGAAGAGCACGAGCCAGTTTCCTTATATGTGCGACCCGCTTGCGTCGGGTATGGGATCGCCGTTTACGTTCGACGGGGGACGGGTCGACCCGGGAGAGACCGTCGACTTCCGCTACACCGTCAGCGAAACGTATCTCGGTGATCCGCTCCGGATGCCCGTCACGATCATCAACGGGGAGGGGGACGGACCGCGACTGTTCCTCTCGGCGGCGGCCCACGGGGACGAACTCAACGGGATCGAGATCGTCCGCGAGGTCGCCCAGGAGTGGGACCACTCGGAACTCAACGGGACGCTCGTCTGTCTCCCCGTTCTCAACGTGCCGGGGTTTCTGGCACAGGAGCGGTACCTCCCGATCTACGACCGGGACCTGAACCGGTCGTTTCCGGGACAGCGGGACTCGACCAGCGCCAAGCGGATCGCGGCGCGTATCTTCGAGAACTTCATCGAGCCGTGCGACATCGGATTGGACTTCCACACGTCCACTCGCGGGCGGACGAACATGCTCCACGTCCGGGGAGACACCGAGGACCCCGACGTCGAACGACTCGCGAAGGCGTTCGGCTCTCGAGTGATCATCAACGGCGCCGGACCGGAAGGGACACTCCGCAGCGCCGCCACCGCAGCGGAGACGCCGACGATCACCATCGAGATGGGCGAAGCCCATCGGTTTCAGCGCACGCTGATCGACGAGGGACTCGAGGGCGTCGTGTCGGTGATGGCGGAGTTCGGCATGCGGGAGACGGAAGCGGTCAAGTGGCCGGGGTGGCGGACGATCATCGAGGGCGGCGAGAAGACGTGGCTCCGAGCCGACGCGGGTGGACTCGTCGAGATGCACCACGACCGCGGCTCGATCGTCTCGGAAGGCGACCGTGTCTGTACGATCACGAACCCGTTCAAGACGGAGTCGACCGTCGTCGAGGCGCCGTTCACCGGCCTGCTCGTCGGGATCCTCGAGAATCCGCTCGTCTATCCGGGAAACCCGCTCTGTCACCTCGTCAAACTGGACGAGCGCACGCTCAGTGCGGCGCGGATGAACGGAACGATTCAGCAGATCTGATCGGCTTCGACGAGGATTCGCGGGAGCGCCGTCGACCGAGCTATCCGAGCGGATCCCCGATGACGGCACCGATATAAACCGCGATCGCCACGAGAATGATCATCGCACCGGTCGCGACGTTCCAGTAGTACGAGAGGAAGATACCGCCGAAGATCGCGACCTGACCGAGCAGTACCGACAGCAACATACCGTGGTTGAAGCTGCTAGTGAGCTGCATCGCCGCGGCGACGGGGATGACGAGCATTCCCGCGACGAGAATCGCACCGAGGATCTGCATCGCGGCGACGACGACGAGTGCGGTCAGAACGATCAACAGGGTGTCGTAGAACCAGACGTTGATGCGAGCGAGCCTCGCGGCTTCGCGATCGAACGTGATGAACAACAGCTGTTTGTGCGTCAGCGCGACCGTGCCGGCGACGATCAGCGTGAGGCCGACCATGAGCTGAACGTTCTCGAACGGGACGAAGAGGATGTCGCCGAAGAGATAGCTCTCGACGGTGGCGCTGAACACCACGCCGTAGGAGATGACCGCGATACCGACCGCGAAGCCGCCGGTGAGCATGATCGCGATGGGAACGTCTGCGTATCCGTCCGTTTTGACGGCGACGTACTGCATCCCGAGCGCGCCGACCGCGGCAGCGATCAGCGCGAACACCAGCGGGTAGTCGAAGCGCGGGACGGCCGCGCCGACGAACAGTCCGATTGCGACGCCGCCGAACGCCGTGTGGGCGAGCGCCTCCCCGATGAGTGCCATCTGGCGGTTGACGAGATACGCACCGACGACCGGCGCGGTGATCCCGATGAGGACGCCCGCGGTGAACCCTCGCTGGAGGAAGCCACTGCAGACCAGCCACGTGTCGACGACGCCGCACGTTGCACCCCAAAAGAGGTTGTACAGCGGCGGGAACACCCAGAAAATAAAGCCGGCACACGCGAGCAGTACGAGCGGGACCCCGACGACGAGCGCCGTGAGCTCTCGGTGGGAACGAGTGGCTCCGGCGGCCACCGTCAGTCGCCCCCGGCTACGGCGTTCCCCTGAACGACTCGTGCGGAACTGAACGCGCGCTCGAGAGCGTCCGTATCGAGGAACGCCTCCGTTTCGCAGTGTTCGTACAGTTCGCCGTTGAGACACGCGATCGTGTCCGCGTGTTCGGTGACGACGCCGATGTCGTGCTCGATGAGAACGATGCTGATCCCGTCGTCGTTGAGTTCGCCGAGGAGGTCGTAGAACCGTTCGACCGAGTCGGCGTCGACGCCGACTGTCGGTTCGTCCAGTGCCAGCAGATCCGCCTGGGACGCGAGCGCCCGTGCGATGTAGGTGCGCTGGCGCTGTCCGCCGGAGAGGCGACTGATCCGCCTGTCGGCGAGGTCGGCGATACCGACCGTGTCGAGAGCGTCCTCGATTGCGTCGTGGTCGTCGGCGGTGAGCCGCCACAGTCCGGCGTGCGCGTACCGACCCATCTTCACCACTTCACGGACGGTGACGGGCATGACCGCGTCGGCGTCCGTGGAGTGCTGGGAGACGTACCCCAACCGAGTGCCCTCCGTGAACTCGGTCGCCGGCGTTCCGAACAGTTCGACGGTGCCGGCGTCGGGCGTCTGTAGTCCGAGCATGATCTTCAGAAGCGTCGTCTTGCCGGAGCCGTTCGGTCCGATCAACCCGAGGAACTCGCCCGTCTCGATCGACAGCGAGACGTCTTTCAGCACGGGCTGGTCGTCGTAGGCGAAGCTGACGTTCTCGACGGTGATGGCGTGGGTCATAGTCGGGTATCGGAGCTTTCGAAGCGGCCGTAACCGTCGCGACGATCCGAGCGTTCGATCATGGCTAACTCCGTTCGGATTTCAGTGCGGTTTCGAGCGACGGGAGGTTCAGCTCACGGAAATGGTCGACGTATCCCCAGTCCGGCTCCATCCGGACGTCGGAATCGATCTCCGGCGCTCCGTCGATCTGCGTCTCGACCGGTGAAAGCGGGAGGATATCGGCTCCCATCTCGTCGGCGAGTGACTCGGCCAGCGGCGATGGTTCGCCGACGTCGTAGAGGACGTGGTCGATGCCGAACTCCTCGATGAGTTCCTCGATCTCCTGGACGTCCTGCGGCGACGCTGCGTCGTCCGGCGACGTTCCGACCGGAGAGTAGATGTCGATACCGTAGCGGCGGTTCCACCACTGGAAGGAGTCGTGCGTGGCGACGACGATTTCGTTCAACTCGGCCCGGTCGACGATCCCCTGGAACTCCTCGTGAAGCGCTTCGAGCTCATCGTTGAACGCGTCGGCGTTGGCCTCGTACTCCTCGGCGTGCTCCGGGTCGATTCGAGCGATGCCGTCGGCGACGTTGGAAACGCCGGTCTGACACTCGATCGGATCCAGCCACCAGTGCTCGTCGTCGTCCTCCGCCGGGCTGTCGAAGAACTCGATTCCCTCGGAAGCCTCGATCACGACGACGTCGTCCTCCGCCCGGAGCTGGGTTGCCGCGTCGTCCTGCCAGCTCGAGAACTCCCGGAGGTAGACGAAACCGTCGGCCTCGTCGAGATCCTGAACGGTCCCCGGCTCCGGATTCCAGTCGTGGCCGTGTTCGCCGACCGGAACGAGATCGATCACGTCCATGTGATCGCCCGCGACCTGCCGAACGAAGTCCCAGACGGCGGGCATCGTCGCGAAGACGGTGAACCGCTCCGCCCCGTCGTCGGGATCGTTCCCACCACTCTGTGGGTCGTCACCGAGACAGCCGGCTAGCCCGGCGGTGAGCGTTCCGACGCCGGCGAGCGCCGACCGGCGTGTGATACGTAACGGCGGCGAACTCCTGTCCTTCGAATCGTCGATCATCGATCGTCGTTAGTTTATACTAATTCATATAGATACCGATACAAGAAATTTTTTTAGACTAGTCTAATCTATGCTCTCGAAGCTGATTTCGAAGCGGCTCGAACGGGGTGATCCACACTGATCGGAGGGGACGGAAAATTTCCGAAGCCGAGCTTCTGGGCCCCACCGACGTCGAACCGCATACGGACGCTCCGTACGGGAAACGACAGGAGGCTCAGCACCTGTGATCGACCCACAGGTAGTAACTACTATACCAGCGGGGGACTGACTGCCACGTGCATGAGTCAATCGTACGACCGGGGTCTGATCGAGGACTTCGGCCGGTGGACGGAGTTCTCGGCCGGGATGTGGGCCTGGATCTTCCACAAGTTCACCGGATGGGTGCTCATCGGCTACCTCTTTACGCACATCGCCGTGCTGAGCACCGCCACGGTGGATGGGGCCACGTACACGCAGACTCTCCAGGGGCTGGAGAGTCTGCTCGTCGTGCGCTTCCTCGAGGTCGGACTCCTTGCCGTCGCCGTCTTTCACATCCTCAACGGCGTTCGGCTACTGTTCGTCGACCTCGGTATCGGGCTGGAATCGCAGGACAAAGCGTTCTACGCGGCACTGATCGTTTCGGCGGCGATCACCGTCGCGAGTATTCCGACATTCCTCATGGGGGCGTTCTAACGATGGCAGACTACTACTCGTCGTTCGAACCGAAGGGGACGAGGTGGCTGTTTCAGCGGCTCACGGCCGCGTTTCTCGTCGTCGTGTTGGCGTACCACTTCATGCTGCTACACTTCGTCAACCACGCCGCGGACATCACCTTCGCCGGAACGCAGGTCCGGATGAGTCAACTCGGCTACTTCCTGACGATGGTGCTGTTCCTCATCGCCGGAACCTTCCACGGCGTCAACGGCGTCTACAACGCGCTGGTCAACCAGGGACTGGAGGGAACGCCGAAAACGGCCGTCAAGTGGCTCCTGATCGTCGCCAGCGTCGCGCTGATCGCTCAGGGAATCCGCGTCGCGATCGCCATGACGAACCTCATCTGACCATGAGCACCCAAATCACCGAGACCGAAACCGAAACCGAAACGGAATCGACCCACCAGAAGCGCCGCCTCGCGGAGAAGCACGCTCGCGCGGATATGCGCGAACGTGCTAAAGCAGATCTCTCCGAGGCCGAGGAGAGTGTGAAGATCAAAGTGTTCCGGTACGACCCCGAAGTCGAGGGGAAGAAGGATCCGCGGTTCGACACGTTCCGCGTTCCGTTCACGAAGGGGATGACGATCCTCGACGCGCTCATCTACGCGCGGGACCACTTCGACTCCTCGCTCACCTTCCGTCATTCCTGCCGACAGGCGATCTGTGGCTCCGACGCGCTGTTCGTAAACGGACGCCAGCGCCTCGGCTGTAAGACCCAGATGTCTGATCTGGAGTGGCCCGTCCGCATCGAACCGCTCCCGCACGCGGAGGTCGTCAAGGATCTGGTCGTCGACATGGAGCACTTCTACGATCAGATGGAGTCGGTCGAGCCGTTCTTCCAGACGAACGAGATACCGTCCGGAGAACTCGAAGAGCAGCGGCAGACGCGGGAGAACCGCGAGAAGGTGAAGATGTCCACGCGGTGTATCTGGTGTGCCGCCTGTATGTCCTCCTGCAACATCGCCGCCGGCGACAACGAGTATCTCGGTCCGGCAGCCATCAACAAGGCCTACCGGTTCGCGATGGACGAGCGCGAGGGCGAGGAGATGAAGGAACACCGGCTGAACATCATCGAACAGGAGCACGGCGTCTGGCGGTGTCAGACCCAGTTCTCCTGCACTGTAGTCTGTCCGAAGGACATCCCGCTCACCGAACACATCCAGGAACTGAAACGGGAAGCCGTCAAGAGCAACCTGAAGTTCTGGTAAAAACAGCCTCAAGACGATCAAAACCCAACTACAAAATATGACTCTACACGAACACGACGTCATCGTGGTCGGCGCGGGTGGCGCCGGCCTCCGCGCGGCGATCGCAGCCCACGAGGAGGGTTCCGACGTCGCCATGGTCACGAAGCTCCACCCGGTTCGGTCCCACACCGGCGCCGCGGAGGGTGGCATCAACGCCGCACTCCGCGACGGCGACGACTGGGAGCTGCACGCCTACGACACGATGAAGGGCTCGGACTATCTCGGGGACGCGCCGGCCATCGAAACGCTGGCACAGGACTCCCCCGAGGAGGTCATCCAGCTCGAACACTGGGGAATGCCGTTCTCCCGGGAAGAGGACGGTCGTGTCTCCCAGCGACCGTTCGGCGGCCTCTCGTTCCCACGGACGACGTACGCCGGCGCCGAAACCGGCCACCACCTGCTGCACACGATGTACGAACAGGTCGTCAAGCGGGGGATCAAGGTGTACGACGAGTTCTACGTCTCCAGACTCGCCGTCACCGATCACGACGACCCCGAGGAGCGGAGCTGTCACGGCTGCGTCGCATACGACATCAAGAGCGGCGAGATCGTCGGCTTCCGCGCGACTGACGGCGTGATCCTCGCGACCGGCGGCGACGGACAGGTGTACGACCACACGACGAACGCGGTAGCGAACACCGGCGACGGGCCGGCGATGGCATACCGAGCGGGCGTTCCGGTCGAGGACATGGAGTTCGTCCAGTTCCACCCGACGACGCTTCCGAGCACGGGCGTACTCATCTCCGAGGGCGTCCGCGGGGAGGGCGGGATCCTCTACAACCGGGAGGGCGAGCGGTTCATGTTCGAGTACGGCTACGCGAACAACGCCGGCGAACTCGCCTCCCGTGACGTCGTTGCCCGCGCCGAACTGACGGAGGTCAACGAGGGGCGCGGCATCAACGACGAGTACGTCTACCTCGACATGCGCCACCTCGGCGAGGAACGCATCGTCGACCGCCTGGAGAACATCATCCATCTCGCCGAGGATTTCGAGGGCGTCGATCCGCTCGTCGAACCGATGCCGGTCAAACCTGGCCAACACTACCACATGGGCGGCATCGAAACCGACGAGAACGGCGAGACGTGCATCGAGGGACTGTACGCCGCCGGCGAGTGTGCGTGTGCGTCCGTCCACGGTTCGAACCGGCTCGGCGGCAACGCGCTGCCGGAGCTCATCGTGCTCGGCGCCCGCGCCGGGCGTCACGCTGCGGGAACCGATCTCGGCGAGGCCGGCGTTCCGACCGGCCCCTCCGCGAAGTCCGAAGACGAAACCGACCTCGACACGCCGGTCCAGCCCGGTGCGCTCGATGTCGACGATTCCGACGTCGCCGCGGACGGCGCACTCGTTGAGCCGATCGACGTCGTCGAACACGCCGTCGAAGCCGAGCGGGAACGCGTCCGACAGCTGCTCGAACGCGACGGAACGAACCACGCCGAGATCCGCGAGGATCTCCAGAAGGCGATGACCGAGAACGTCAACGTCTTCCGCAACGAGGATGGGCTCAAGAGGGCGCTGGAGGTCATCCGCGAGTGTCGCGAGCGCTACCAGGACGTCGCGGTTTCGGACCCCTCGAGGACGTTCAACACCGACCTCATTCACACGATCGAGACGCGGAACCTGATCGACGTCGCCGAGACGATCACCCTCGGCGCGCTCGCCCGAAACGAGTTCCGCGGGGCCCACTGGCGGCAGGAGTACCAGGAACGCCGCGACGACGAGTGGCTCAAACACACGATGATCGCGTGGAACGACGGCTCGCCGGATCTCTACTACAAGCCGGTGATCCTCGAGGGCGAGAACAAGGAGTACGAGCCGAAAGTTCGCTCGTACTGACTGTCTTTTACATTCTACTGGGCGAACGATTCCGTCTCAGGCGCTCAGAATTCGCTCGATTCGATCGCTCGCGTCTGGCGCGTTTTCGTCGCTCATCGCCGCCACGGCGTCCAGGAGCGCGACCTTGTAGCTCGCGGGGCCGTTGTACTCGCCGTCGTCAGCGGCGCGTTCGCCGGCCAGCCCGAACCCGGCGGTCCCGGCCAACGCGGCGTCGAGGGATCGATCGACGCCGAGCCCCCCGCCGAACGTCGCGAGCGTCACGCCGAGCATGCAGCCGGTACCGACGACCCGTCCCATCATCGGGTCACCGACGGACAGCTCGTAAGCGCCGTCCGGGGCGGCGACGACGTCCGTCTCCCCCGAGGCGACGACGACCGTGTCGTACTCGCGAGCGCACGCGAGGGCCGTCTCGGCGATGTCGGCGTACTCGCCGACCGATTCGACGCCACGGACGTCGGCGTCGTCGCCGGCGAGTGCGGAGATCTCCGCGTGGTTACCGTTGAGTATCGTCACGTCCAACTCCGAGAGGAGTCGGTTTGCCACTGCCGTCCGCGTCGGTGTGGCACCGACGCCGACCGGGTCGACGACGAGCGGGATCTCCGCGTCGTTCGCCGCGTCGCCGGCCTCGATCATCGTCTCCTCGCCCTCCGGATCGACCGTCCCCATGTTCAGGAGGCAGGCCTGCGCGGTCGCGACCATGTCCGCGACCTCCCTGCGGTCGTCGGACATGACCGGTAGACCGCCCCAGTGCAGCGTGATGTTCGCCACGTCGTTGACGGTGACGTTGTTCGTCACGGAGTTGACGAGCGGACTGGTCGCTTCGATCGCGGCCAGCGCCTCCGCGAGGCGGTTCTCAGACATCGGCGCTCGCCTCCGTCCGAACGGCGTCGGCGAGTCGACGCGTCGCGGCCGTCGGATCGTCCGCGGCAGTGATCGCGGAAATCACTGCGACGCCGTCGGCACCGGCCGCGATCACCTCGCCGGCGTTGTCGGGAGTGATCCCACCGATTCCGACGCACGGAATTTCGACCGCGTCGCGGATATCCCGAACCCGTTCGGGGCCGATGGCGGTCTGTTCGGGATCGGTGTCCTTCGAGGACGTGGTGTAGACGGCGCCGACGCCGAGATAGTCTGCACCCGCCCGCTCGGCGTCCCGAGCCGCGGCGGGCGTCGAGACCGAGCGGCCAACGATCGCGTCGGAACCGAGCTGATCGCGTGCGACCGGGATCGGCAGATCACTGTCGCCGAGATGAACGCCGTCGGCGTCGATCGCGGCCGCGAGATCGATTCGATCGTTGACGACGAGCGGAACTCCGGCTGCACGCGTTCGTTCGCGAAGCTCGATGCCGATCTCGTACCGCTCTCGAGCGGTCGCCGTCTTCTCCCGAAGCTGCACTACGTCCACGCCGCCCCGGATCGCGGCGTCGACTATCTCGACGGTGGTTCGGCCTGCTGACAGATCGGCAGCCGTGACGAGGTAAACGCCGTAATCAGTAGTCATACGACCCAGTGGTACGCCGCCGAGCGGTATGGTGTTTTCCTTCCCGTCATACTCCGAGCGCACCGAGCAGATCGTAGCCGACGTCGAGCCACTGGATCGCCCGGAACCCGAGGAAGATCCCGACGATTCCAGCCACGCCGGCGACGGTCGGCGGCGCCGGGATCGGAACGCCGAGGAACGCGAACAGCGCCCCGGCGAGAAATCCGGTAGTGAGTGCGAGAACTGTGATCGTGACGTCCATACCACAGTCGAACGGAGAGCGAACAAGTGGGTTGTGGTCGGTTCGCCCCGTTTCGGCTTTCGGAGTCGGAACGAGGCTCCGCGAACCCGGAGGGTTATAGGGATTATCGTAGCCGACCGGGTATTTCGTGGTCTTCGATTCGGTTTCGTCTCTCGGAGTTGAATCGATGAACGTCTACGATAATCCCTCTCAGTTGGTCGCACCGACAGCGACTTTACCCGAATGGATCAACAACCGGTAGAGCATGTCGAACCCAGCCACGGAACATCTACGGAGCGATCCGGTGCTCGCCGACCTCGTCCGGAGACACGGACCGTTGACCCTCGATCCTGCGGATGACACGTTCGAGCGATTCGTCGCGTCGATCGTTAGCCAGCAGGTGTCTACGGCATCGGCTCGGGCCATTCGAGAGCGGCTCTTCGATCGATTCGACGTGACGCCGGAAGCTATCGCCGCAGCTGATCCTGCGGCCCTGAAGGACGTCGGCCTCTCGACCCAAAAGGCGGAGTACGTTCAGAACGTTGCCGACGCCTACCTCAATGACGGCTACGGACCGGAGTATTTCGCTGGAATGGACGACGAGGCGGTGATCGACGAACTCACGACCATTCGCGGCGTCGGGGTCTGGACCGGGAAGATGTACCTGATGTTCTGTCTGGGCCGGGAGGACGTCTTCCCGGTCGAGGATCTCGGAATTCGGAACGGGATGGAGGAGCTTCACTCCGAAGAGATGACCAGAGCGGAGATGCGTGCGGCTGCCGAGCAGTGGCGCCCCTACCGGTCGTACGCGTCGCTGTATCTGTGGCGAGCCGTCGACGAGTAGGGACCACACCGCAAACGAGTTCCGCGAGGGCTCAGTCGGTACAGCAGACGTTTTCGTCGCTCCGGAACTGCGCCTCCGCCTTGCCGACTGGCTTTGCCGGGACGCCGACGACCGTCTGACCCGGCGGTACGTCGTCGACGACGACGGATCCGGCTCCGACGGACGCGTTCTCGCCGACGGTGATGTCGCCGAGCAGCGTCGCGTTCGCGCCGACGGTGACGCCGTCGTCGAGGGTCGGATGTCGTTTCTCGCGCCGCATCGAGTCGCCACCGAGGGTCGTTCCGTGGTAGAGCAGTACGTCGTCGCCGATCTCGGCCGTTTCGCCGATGACGACACCCGCTCCGTGATCGATAAACAGCCGTCGGCCGATATCGGCCGCCGGATGTATTTCGACGCCAGTGACCATCCGCGCGAGTTGTGAGATCGCTCGTCCGAGGAACCGGAATCCCCCATTCCACAACGCGTGCGCGATTCGGTAGGTCCAGACGGCGTGAAGTCCGGGGTACAACAGCGCGACGGTGATCGCGCTGGTCGCGGCCGGATCCTTGGCGAGTGCGGTGCGTACGTCCTCCGTAATTCGGTCGAGTATCATCGTTCCCTGAGTCAGTAGTCGGTTGGATTCGAAGCGATCGGCACGTATCCGCCGTTCGTCGGCGATGTCGAAACGTCAACAACAGCAGACGGAGAGATCCTCGATCAATTCTAGGACGGAACGCCCACGAAAACTGATGGAATAGAATACCATCTTGTCGGCGTATGAGACGACGACCGTATAAAGGTTGCCGGTCGGCTCAATCGGTGCCGTAAATCGCCTCGACTGCGGGGTCGAACCGCTCGATGACGTTGCGACGTTTGATCTTCATCGATGGTGTGAGGAGATCGTTCCCCGGCGTCCACTCCAGCGGAATCAGTTCGAACTGCTTGATCTGTTCGTGCGTCGCGAGCGTCTCGTTGACCGCCTGGATCTCCTCGTCGATCCACGCCCGAACGCGCTCGTCTGCACAGATATCCTCCTGTTCGGACGGAAGGTCGATCCCCTCCTCGTCGGCCCACGCCTCGAGCCGTTCGAAGTTCGGAACGACGAGGGCGGCGACGAACTTCCGGTTGTCACCGATCACCATGATCTGGTCGATCCGCTCGCTCGTCGCGAACTCGTCCTCGATCGGCTGTGGAGCGACGTTCTTCCCCGTATCGAGCACGAGGATCTGCTTGATCCGGTCGTGGTATATGAGGTAGTCGTCGTCGGTTTGCTCGATGATGTCTCCGGTTCGGAACCAGCCGTCGTCGGTGAACGCCTCGGTCGTCTCCCCCGGCCGCTTCCAGTATCCCCGCGTGACGTTCGGTCCCTTCACGAGGAGCTCCCCGATCGCGCCGGTCGCCGCCGCTTTCTGATCCTCGGAGACGACCGTCTCATCGAGGTCGACTTCCACGTTGCTGAGCGGCGGACCGAGGGTCCCTGCCCGGTAATCCTCGGGCGGGTTGACGGAGACGACCGGGGACGTCTCCGTGAGGCCGTATCCTTCGAGGATCGGGATCCCCATTCCGTCGAACAGCTCCGCGAGTCGTTTCGAGAGGCTGCCGCCGCCACTGACGAAGAACTCGACGTTACCGCCCATCTGGTCGCGGACCTTCGAGTAGACGAGCTTGTCGGCGACGGCGTGTTTCAGTTTGAGTCCGGCGCCGGGTGCGTCGGTCTTCGCCCAATCGCGGGCCGTCCGAACGGCGAACTCGAAAATCGGACTGGGCGCGTTCTCGCGCATGCTGTCGTAGATCCGCTCGTAGACGCGGGGAACAGACGCGGCGGTCGTCGGGCCGACCTGCGCGATGTCCTCTCCGACCGTGTCGGTCGATTCGGCGTAGGCAACCGTCGCACCGGAGGCGAACATGAGGAAGTGACCCGAGACGCGCTCGAAGACGTGGGCGAGCGGTAAAAACGAGAGCGAGCGGGTGTGTTCGTCGAGCGTCGGGAGCCCCTCGGCCTTGTCCGGGCGAGGGCCGAACCGCTTTCGGACGCCGTTTATGTTCGATCGGAAATTGCCGTGAGTCAGCTCCACGCCCTTCGGTCTCCCCGTCGTTCCGGAGGTGTAGATGAGACTCGCGAGGTCGTCGACGGTTCGCTCCTCGAGCCACGACCGAAACGCCTCCGGATCGTACGTCTCGGCGCCGCGGTCGTGGAGTTCCGCGAGCGACAGCACGTCGTCGCGGTCGTCGTGGCCGTCGAACTCGTCGATGACGATGACGAAGGAGAGATCCAGCTCCGATTCGATCTGCAGGATCCGGTCGAGCAGCTCGGCGTTCTCGACGACGACGCCGGTAGCCTCGGCGTCGTCGAGGAGGAACTGCGCTTGCTGTGTGGCGGATTCGGTGTACACCGTGGTGACGACGCTACCGACCGAGAGAAGCGCGAGGTCGGTGTGGGCCCACTCCATCCTGGTCTCCGCGTAGATGCCGACCGCGTCGCCGGCTTCGACACCGAGTTCGCGAAAACCGGCCGCCAGATTGTGGACGATCTCCCTCATTTCTCCGTACGTGAGCGATGCGTACTCGCCGTCGGGGGCAGCCGGCACGACTGACGGCACGAGCGATCGATCGTATATACCGCCCTTGTACTGCTGGGCCGCCGCGTCGGCGTGACGCGTCGCGCTCTCCTCGAACAGCACCGGTATCGTCGTCTCGCCGATCACGTCGTCGGTGTATTCGGCTTCGGCGCGACGCCAGTCGTCGGACACTGAGGACATGCTATGCGCGTAATTGACACGCACCCGTATTAAATTGTGAACTCGTTGAGTGCCACGAAAAAGGCGGATCGGGTATGCGAGACCGTTATTCGATCTCGATTCGGCGGCTGTCGTCCTCGTCGAGGTCGACGGGAAGCCGGATCTCGAGGACCCCGTTGCGATAACTCGCCTCGATTGCGTCGACGTCTACCGAATCGGGAACGCGGAGTTCCTCGTGGACGTGCCGCGACAGCGTCCGGTGGTCGTCAGCCGCGTCGTGGTCGGCGCGGATCGTCAGGAAGCCGTCGTCGAACTGTAGGTCGATCTCCTCGCGCTCGAACCCTGGAAGGTCCGCGAGGACGACGTAGCCGTCGTCGGTCCGCTCGAGGCGGGCACCGGTGTCGCGGTAGTCCGTCGAACCGACGTCGTCCCACATCGACCGGCTCATTCGCTCGAACATGCGATTCATCTCTTCAAACGGCGTTCGTCGTATCATTGTTCGTACACCTCTCTACGGAGGTAGTTACGCGTTATATAGATATAAATTATGCGTAACTTATGATAACACGTCGCCGAAGTTCGGCACGACTGGCGTCACGCTCGAATCAGCGGCTTCGATCGAAACGCCGAGGCGATCGGAACGCCCATTGTCTCCCGCCGGCAGGATACTGGCGTGCTCCCGAGCCGTCCGTCAGTCGCACCCGGCGCGTGGCGATACGCCAGCGTTCCGCTCGTCGCAACCCTTCCGCTGGCAGTCCTCTCGCCCCCGCTCGGCGTCGTTTCACTCCTCGTGGCCGCGGGCGTCCTGTGGTTCCACCGGGACCCGCCGAGATCGCCGCCGCCGAACGGCGTCGTGACGCCGGCAGACGGCCGCGTTTCGGTCTGTCGACGCGAGGGGAACCGCGTCCGCGTCGGCGTCTTCATGAACCTCACGGACGTCCACGTCAACCGCGCTCCGGCGCCCGCAACCGTCAGATCGGTCGAACACACCCCCGGCGGCCATCGTCCGGCGTTTTCCAAGGAGTCCGAGCGGAACGAGCGCGTGCGAATCGACTGTGAGGAGTACGAACTCACACTCATCGCCGGCGCGATCGCCCGTCGAATCCACCCGTACGTCGAACCCGGCGATCGTGTCGATCGCGGCGACCGCGTCGGCCACATCTCGTTCGGCTCCCGGGTCGACGTCCTCCTTCCACCCGACTACGACCTCGACGATCTCCGCGTCGAGACGGGACAGCGCGTCCACGCCGGCGAGACGGTGCTCGTCGCCGACGAGTAGCGACGTCAGTCGTCGCCGACGACACCGGCGGCGCCGTCGATCTCGGGGCGAGCGACGTCCCGATCGGTCGTCTCCCCCTCGATGTCGTACGGGTACTCCCCCGTGACACAACCCAGACAGAGGTCCGCGCGGCTCGTCTCGAGGGACTCCGCGATCGCGGCGATCGAGAGATACGAGAGCGAATCGGCGTCGATGGCCTCGCAGATCTCCTCGACGTCGCGGCCGGCCGCGATCAACTCGTCGCGGGACGCCATGTCGATCCCCATGTAGCAGGGCGCGACGATCGGCGGCGCGCCGATACGCATGTGGACCTCCTCGGCGCCGACCTCTCGCAGCAGCTCGACGAGTTGCGTCGACGTCGTTCCGCGGACGATCGAGTCGTCGATGACGGTGACTTTCTTGCCCTCGATGACGTCGGTGATCGGGTTGAGCTTCAGTCGCACTGCCCGCTCGCGGGCGTCCTGGGTCGGCATGATGAACGTCCGGCCGACGTAGCGGTTCTTCATCAGCCCCTCGGCGAACTCGACGTCGGCACCGTCCGCCTGCGCCGCCTCGGCGTATCCGGACGCGAAGGCGCGTCCGGAGTCCGGAACCGGGAGGACGACGTCGCTGTCGACGCCGCTTTCCGCCCACAGCTGGCGTCCCAGTTCGCGGCGAACGTCGTAGACGAGGTTGTCGTCGATTCTCGAGTCCGGGCGGGCGAAGTAGACGTGCTCGAAGAAACAGTGGGCGGTCGCGTCGGGCTCGACGAGCTGGTAGCTTTCGAAACCGCTACCGTCGTCGCCGAGGACGACGAGCTCTCCCGGTCGGACGTCCCTGACGAGTTCGCCGTCGAGGACGTCGATCGCCGCCGACTCGGAGGCGATGACGTAGCCGTCGTCGAGTTTCCCGAGACAGAGCGGCCGGTTACCCTGCGGATCCCGGACGCCGAGGACGGTGTCGTCGTGAGCGATCGCGAGCGAGTAGGAGCCGTGTATCCGACCCATCGTTCGCTTGACCGCCCGTATGAGATCCGACTCGAGGAGATTCCGTGCGAGATCGTGGGCGATTACCTCGGTGTCGCCGTCACTGGTGAAGGCGTGTCCCTTCGCGGCCAATTCGGCGCGGACGTCGTCGGCGTTGACGAGGTTCCCGTTGTGGCTCAGCCCGAGCGACCCCGACTTGAACGAGACGGAAAACGGCTGGGCACAGGAGGAGTCGACGCTTCCCGCGGTCGGGTAGCGAACGTGGCCGATGCCGGTGGAGCCGTTCAGTCCTTCGATGTCCTCGGCGTCGAAGGCGTCGCCGACCAGTCCCATCTCGACGTGACTGTGCTGTTGAAATCCGTCGTGGGTGACGATCCCGGCGGACTCCTGACCACGGTGTTGTAAGGCGTATAGCGCATAGTAGATCGGTCGAGCCGCGTCCCGGTCCTCCAGTGAGACACCGACGACGCCGCATTTCTCGGTCGGTCCGTCGGCGTGCCGCCCGTCTGGCATGGCTGTCACTGGGGAGTCCAGAGGTAAAAACCCACTCCATCGTGAGTGACCGACCGCTCGTCTCTCCACATATATACACGAATGTGTATACTTTTGTGATCGCGTGCAGTGACGGCTGCGCGAGCGGGTGCGCTCCCAGAAGGATCGGTCGATTACTCGCCCTGCTTGGACTGCCACGCGTACGCGCGACGTTTTGCGCTCTTCCCGAACCCACAGGAAGCGCAGGCCTTCTTTCTGATGTGGTAGGATTTCTCGCCGCAGCGACGACATTTGACGTGTGTCGTCTTGTTCTTCTTCCCCTGGCTCGGGGTCCCGGCTCCAGTCATGGTTCTATCGAGACGACGTTATCGCCGCGGATAATGGTTACGTTGTCACCCTCCTCGAGAACGAGATTCATGTGCTGATCGTAGCCGGCGAGGGCACCCTCGTATATCTCGCCCCCTTTGAGGGTGACGGTGACGGTGGAACCGAGCGTCTCTTCGAGAACGTCGAGTGGACGGCCGCTCATACACCGACCGGCACGCGCCGCCGATATAAACGCAACGGCCTACGGCGAGACGCTGAACGGAGTGAACGCCTCGACGCGCCCGGCGAAGCTAGCAAGGAGATCCGCGGTCGCGGTCAGATCCGAGAGGTCGACCACCTCGACCGGTGTGTGCATGTACCGGTTCGGAATACCGACGCTGAGCGACGGAACACCGCCACGAGACGTATAAAAGGCGTCCGCGTCGGTGCCGGTCGCGATCCCCGCCGCCTGGAGCTGGACGTCGACACCGTCGTCGCTGGCCACCGCTCGCGTGGCGTCGACGAGTGCCGGATGGTTCGCGCTTCCGCGGAAGACGACCGGCCCGCCACCGAGATCGACGCCACTACCGTGGCCGCTCGGCGACTCCGGGGTATCGGTCGCGTGGGTCACGTCGATCGCGATCGCGGCGTCGAGATCGAGCTCGAATCCGACCATCGCCGCACCCTTCGTTCCGAGTTCCTCCTGAACCGTCGAGACCGCGTAGATCGTCGCCGCCGGTTCGGTTTCGACGACGCGTCGGAACGCCTCGGCCGCAGTCCAGATGCCGACGCGATTGTCCATCCCGCGTCCGGAGACGAGCCCGTTCTGTAGATCGTGAACCTCGGTCGAAAACGTCACCGGGTCGCCGACGTCGACCAGTTCCTCGGCCGACTCGCCGTCCGCGGCACCGATGTCGACGTACTGCTTTTCGATCTCGTCGGGTTCGTCGTCGTTCGTTCGGAGGTGGATCGCCACCTGACCGATGACCCCCGAAACGGGGCCGTCGGCGGTATGGACGGTGACGTGCTGGCCGCGGGTGACCGTCTTGTCCGAACCACCGATTCGCGAGAGCTTCAGGAAGCCCTCCTCCGTGACGTCCCGAACCATCAGCCCGATCTCGTCGCCGTGTCCCGCCAGCGCGATCGAAGGCGCGTCGTTCGATCCCTCGTAAACTGCGACCGCGTTGCCGTAGTCGTCGACGCGAGTTTCGTCGGCAAACGTCGACACGTAGTCGAGCCAGACGCGCTGTCCCGACGCCTCGAACCCCGATGGCGTCGCCATCGACAGAAGCGAATCGAGGAACTGCCGCTGTGTCTCCTCCATACCCCCACAGCGACCGGCGTCCACAAGAACGTCCCGACCCGCCCGAACGGATAAGTTCCTCCGCGGCGAACCACGACCATGGTCGACGTTACCCTCTTCGAGGTCCATCTCGACGACTCGTCGTTCACCGCGAACGCACCGTTCAGCAGCAGCGAATCCGACGAAGAAACCAACGAACGTCGAGAACCCGACGACAGTGGGACATCGAAGGGCGCCCTCGTCGCCGCGGTCGTCGGACTCGCCTTCCTCGTCGTCGGGGCCGCGCTCGTAAAGCGTCGGCTCGGAAGCGACGCACCGGCCGAAGAGGAAGCGCCGATCGAGATCGACGCCTAAATCGACGGGAGACTGTTTTCGATCCGCTGGCGGTTCGATTCGAGCCACGGCGGCAACTGTAGCGACGTTCCCAGCGACGCGACGTCCTCGTCGCGATCGAAGCCGGGACCGTCGGTGGCGAACTCGAAGAGCACGCCGCCGGGGTCCCGGAAGTAGATCGAACGGAAGTACTGCCGATCCTTCTGCGGCGTGACGCGGTGGCCGGCCTCGATAAGCCGCTCTCGCCAGGCAGTCTGCGTTCCGTCGTCGGGAACGCTGAACGCGACGTGGTGGACTGTACCGGGGCCCTGAATCCCCCGAGACGCCTCGGGGGATTCGACGACGTCGACGACTGCGGCCCGATCACCCGACCCGACGTACCGGGTTCGGTCTCCACCGGTTTCGGCTCTCTCGTACCCCATCAGCTCCAGCAGCGTGCCGGTCGCCCCGGGGGAGCCGGATGAGAGCGTCACGCCGTGGAAGCCGCGAATCGCGTATTCGGGGGGGGACGGAGCCGCCGGACCACGGTTCGACGTCGTTTTCGCTCTCGAGTAGCTCCAGCGGCTGGCCGTCACTGTCGACGAAACCGAGCATACGGTCGCCGAACCGCTCGTCGATCTCCCCGCGGTCGACTCCGTAGTCGTCGAACCGGTCGACCCAGTACTCCAGAGCACCGTCCGGGACGACGAAGGCGGTCGCCGTCGCCTGGCCGCGTCCGACGCGTCCGCGACCGGAGCCGACAAACGGGAAGAAGGTCAGGATCGTCCCCGGCGTTCCGCGCTCGTCGCCGTAGTAGAGGTGGTAGGTGGTGACGTCGTCGAAGTTCACCGTCCGCTTGACCAGCCGGAGACCAAGCACGTCCGTGTAGAACTCGACGTTCTCGCCCGGATCGCTGGCGATGGCCGTGACGTGGTGGACCCCGGAGATCGGATCAGACATACCACGCGTAGGCCGCGAGGAGGGATACCGGTTCGGCAACCCGACTGCAATCAGGTGACGCGAGCGTCACCGCGCCCGGAAGGTCTATCCCAGGGGGCCGATTATCGATACGTGTGAGTCTCTTCCGTGCCGTTCGCGCCGTCGCCGACGCCGAGGGCGACGGTCCCATCGACTGGCTCGCCGTGGGCACAGCCGCCCGTGCCGCGACCGAGCCGGGGGATCTGACCCTCTCGACGTCCGAGCGCGATGGCTACGCAGCAGACGTCCGGGAGGCCAAACGCGCGATCACGACCGCCTCCGGCGTCGAGTTTGATCTCCCCCGGGAGATTCAGGTACAGAACCGCCACCACTGGATCGACGCCAACCTCGACACCTTCGAGCGACTGCTGGCACCGATCGAGAGCCACACGACGCTCGCCCCGTCGTTGATGCGGTCGGCGAACACCGCCTCGATGGCCGTAACGCTCTCGTTCCTGGCCGACAACGTCCTCGGGCAGTACGATCCGCTGCTCATGGCCGACGGCGACCCCGAACTCTACTTCGTCCATCCGAACATCGTCCACGTCTCGAGGGTGCTTGACGTCGACCGGGATCGGTTCCGCCGCTGGATCGCCTTCCACGAGGTCGCCCACGCCGCGGAGTTCGGGGCCGCGCCGTGGCTCGCACCGCGGCTCGAATCGATGATGACTGACGCCGTCGACGAACTGGCGTCGGGAAATTTCGACAGGTCCGCGCTCTCGGAACTCAACGCCACGATGACGGCCGTCGAGGGGTACGCAGAACTCGTGATGGACCGGACCTTCGATCAGGAGTACGTCGACCTCCGCGAGAAGCTCGACGCCCACCGCAAGAGTGCAGGACCGCTCGCGTCGTTGCTTCGGCGGCTCCTCGGTTTCGACGTCAAGCGCAAACAGTACGAGAAGGGGAAAGCGTTCTTCGACGCGGTCGCCGACGCTCGCGGCGTCGAAGGTGCAGCAGTCGTCTGGGACGACCCCGCGAACCTCCCCACCGATCGGGAACTGGACGATCCCGGCCGGTGGCTCCGACGCGTCGCGTAAGCGCCAAAGGCATAAATATCCACGTCACATACTAGCACAGTGGGATGGACTCCCTCGTGTGGATAGCCGCTGCCGCGTTGTTCGCCCTCGTGACCCACCTCGCGATCGCCGGCTATCTCTACTGGAAGCGCGAGGAGCTCTCGTCAGCGCCGACTCCGGTCCGGAACCGGGAGGAGAAGACGGCGGGGAAGATCACCTGCCCGGCGTGTGAGACCGAAAACGACAGCTTCTACCGCTACTGTCGGAACTGCGTGGCCGATCTCTCGACGACCGCAGTCGCCACGCGGGACGGGAGCCGCACCGGGGCCCGTGGTTAAACTGCTTCGAACACCGGAGCGACGTACCCGTCCTCGTCCGTGATGCTGTCGGAGAGGGCGACCCGATCGCCGATCCCGACGGCGTCGCCGCGGAGGCGACCCATCACTCGTGCGTCGCCGAGCTGTACGACGACGACCTGATAGCCGCGCTCCTCGACGCCGGCCGGCGGCACGTTGATCGTCGTTTCGGTGTACACCGCACCCTCGGTGGGGAGCGCGACCGTCTCGAGCGCCGTCGATCCGCAGTGCGGACAGGCGGCCTTCGGGGCCCCCTGCACGGCACCGCAGTCAGGACAGCGCTGTCCGAGTAGCTCGCCGTCCGCCACCGCCTCGCTCCACTCGCCGTGGGTAAGTCCGTCACTCATCATCGACCCTCCATGACCGTGACGATCGTCGTCGCCGCGTCGCCACCCAGATTGTGTGCAGCGCCGCGCTCGACGCCGTCGAGCTGATGCGTTCCGGCATCGCCGCGGATCTGTTGGGTCAGCTCGACGATCTGACCGGTGCCGGTCGCACCGATCGGGTGACCCTTCGCCTTCAGCCCACCCGAGGCGTTGATGGGGATCTCACCGTCGCGGGCGGTCGTCCCGTCGGCCGCCGCGGGACCTCCTTCCCCGTCGGCGACGAGGCCGAGTGCCTCGCTCGCGAGCACCTCCGCGCCGGTGAAGCAGTCGTGGACTTCGGCGAAGTCGATCGCGTCCGCGGTCGTGTCGGCCTGTTCGTAGGCCTCGGAGGCGGCGTTCCGTGCGGCGATCGTGACGTGCGGCGTCTCCTTGTCGGCCAGCGGGACGATATCCGTCCCGTGTCCGACGCCAGCCACGTCGACGGCTGCGTCGTAGGAGTCGGCGAGGTCGTCGCTGACAACGACGACGGCGCTCGCGCCGTCGGAGAACGGGCAGCAGTCCATCAGCCGGAACGGATCGGCGACGACGGGGGAATCCAGCACCTCCTCGACGGAGGTGGACTTCCCGAAGTGGGCCTTCTCGTTGAGCGACCCGTTACCGTGGTTCTTCACCGCGACCTCCGCGAGATGTCGTTCGGTCGTCCCGTGTTCGTGCATGTGCCGCTTCGTGAACAGCGCGAACACGCCGGGAAACGTCAATCCAGTCGGCTGTTCGTACTGCCTGTGGGAGGCCGATCCGAAGATTCGGGTCATCTCCGCGGTGTCCTTGCCGGTCTTCGGGGTACACCGCTCGACGCCGCCGACGAGGACGACGTCGTGGTGACCGCCCTCGACCGCCTCGACGGCGTTCTTGAACGCGTTCGAGGACGTCGCACAGGCGTCCTCGAACCGCTGTACCGGAATTCCGGCCATCCCGACGTGAGTGGCGAGTTTCGGCCCGAGGTGGGTGTCGTTCTCCGTCTGGCCGCCCATCGCGTTGCCGAAGTAAAACGCCTCGATCTCCGGCGGCGCGACGCCCGCGTCCTCGAGTGCGGTGAGCGCCGCCTCGGCGAAGAGTTCCTGTAGGGGCTTGTCGTGGACGCCGAACTTCGTCATGCCGGCGCCGACGACGGCTGCTCGTGCCATAGCGTCACATCGGCACGACGTGGTTATAACCCGCACGATATCGTCGCAGCCGGTTCGACGTCCGTCGGTTTCCGTCAAGTTATTTGCCGAACCGTCGGCGCCGGTGCTCCGAGGTCGACAGCAGGCCCCCCTCCGGAAAGAGGAACCAGACGAGACCGACACCGAGTGCGAGTCCCGTACCGACGGCGACCGCGACGAACTGCAGTGAGGCGTCACCCTGCGTCGTGATGAGACCGGCGGAAGCGCCGACGAGCAAGACGAACGCGACTTTCAGCCTCCGAACCGTCCGATTACGCTCGTCGTCGCTTGGTGGACCGACCATCAGCGAAGTCCTCCCTCGACGGAAACGTGCATGCCGAGAAACCGCCACGGCGTTTCGACATCGCCGGGCGCTGTGGGCCGGTGCTCGAGCGTTCCGCTCCACCGGCTGTCGAACTCGTAGCGGATCCCCCGCTCGTGATCCGTCCACGCCATGAAGCAGTCGTCCGAGAACTGGGCGTGGTCGTCGTACTCGTAGACGCACAGTCGCTTCGAGTCGACCACCCAGCCGCCGGTCGTTTCGGTCTGTTCGGTGAGCCCCTCGCGGACGGCGTCGTAGCCGGTCAGCCGTTCGCTGATCCCGAACTTCACTGTCGTCTCCTCGCGAGCGAAAAAGGGGAAGATCGGCTCGCCTTCCCGGAGCGCGTCGTAATAGGCCCGTACGGTCGCCTCGGCGTCCATACCGACGTTGGGTGCCGGGGGCTCTTACCGGCGTCGGATCAGTGACCGCGGCGGGTCGCCCACTCGAGCATCCGTTCGTAGAGCGGCTCCGAGCCGAGCGCGTCCCGGTCACCGACCAAAACGAGAGCCCGCTTCGCCCGCGAGAGCGCGACGTTGATCCGGCGGTGGTCTTCGAAGATCGGGCTGTCGAGATCGCCGCTCGCCACGAAGGAGATGACGACGACTTCCTTGGCGGATCCCTGGAACCGATCGACCGTATCGACCGCCATCCCCGGGAGGCGCTTCGAGAGCTCCGCGACCTGTGCGCGGAACGGCGCGATGACGCCGATGTCGTCCCGGTCGACGCCTGCCCCGACGAACGCCTCGACGACGTCGGCCACTCGATCGGCCTCCCGCGGGTTCGTGTTCCCGTCCGCGCGACCATCCGAATCGACGAACGACACCGGGTCGCGGAGTTCGGGCGGCAGCTTCTCGACCGAAACGCCGTCCAGCGACGCGAGTGACCGCCCTGCGACCGAACCGGTCGCCGGCCGCAACCCGCCGTCGTAGAACTCCTCACTCGGGAAGTACTGTATCCGCTGGTTCATCCGGTACTGCCGGTCGAGCATCACGCTCGCGTCCGGTTGGGTCTCGATGAGCCGCTCGAAGAGCGACGTTCGGAGCTCGTTTTCCGCGCGGACGACCGGCGGAAGCTGCTGATGATCGCCGACGAGGACGAACCGATCGGCGAGGTTCGTCGCGAGGAACGTCCCCGGCTCGGTGAGCTGTCCCGCCTCGTCGACGATCGCCGTATCGAACGCCTGCTCGCGGAGCACTCGGGAGCCGCAGGCAGCCGTCGTCGCCGCGACGACCGTCGCGTCCCGGAGGGCGGCCGCCCGCTCGCGGGGATCACCGCCCCGTTCGAGGCGGTACGTCTGCATGTCCTCGCGGACGCCGCGCTCGGATCCCCAGCGGACGACGTCGGTGAACCCCTGTGCCTCAAGCGCCTCGATCGCGTTGTCCACCGCGCGATTCGTGAACGCCGACAGCAGCACGCGCTCGCCGCGATCGACGAGCGCGCGAACGGTTCGCGCCAGCGTGTACGTCTTGCCGGTCCCCGGCGGACCGTGGATCAGCGCGAAATCCTCCGCGTTGACGGCGAGCGTCACCGCCTCGTTCTGGGCCTCGTTGTTGTCGATGAACGTCGCCTCGACGTCGCCGAAGGTTGGGTCGCGTCGGCCGAAGAGGACGTCCAATCGATCCGGATCGCCGCGGAGGATCGCGTCGTGGAGCGCGGTGAGCTGACGGTCCACGCCGAGTTCGGAGGGGTAGACGTCGAGCCGCCGGAGCTCGAGCGGTTCGTCCGCGACGACGACGACCGTTCCGTCGAGTTCCTCGACGGTGGCCAGTTCCGCCGTGCCGCGGGTCGGATGACCGTCGCTCGCCAGCACGCGGTCGCCGACCCGGATCTTCGAGACGGCGTCGGTCGGCGTTTCGGCGCGAAGCTCCCAGCGACCGCCCGGTCGCGGCTCGACGCCGCTCGGCTCGAGGTTAATCAGCGCACGGTCGTCGTCGGCTCGCTCCCGCGCGGTCTGCTCCCAGAGCTTCCGATACTCGGCGTGCACCTCGCGGCGCTCCGCCTCGATCGCCTCGTAGAACTCCCCGAAGTAGTCGCGCTCGGCGTCTGGAACCGCCGTTCCGATCTGTCCGGCCTTCGACTCCTGGTCGAGGCGGCCGGAGACGACCATGCACGTGTCCTGCTCGAAGCAGTATTCGCAGGTGGCGTCGGCCTCGTAGCCGGTCGGCACCGAACAGTCGTGCTCCATCGCGGCGATCTCGTTTCGCGTGCGGAGCACGAACTTCAGGAACCCGGGCGAGATCGAGAACTCCTTGGCCGGCGAGAGATCGCCGGACGCCTCGTTTCGATCGAGTGCCGTGTTTTTCGTGTAGAGGAGCGTCCCGGTATCCGGCGCGCTTCCGATCCCGTCGGCGAGTAACAGCGCGTAGCAGGCGGCCTGGACCTTGTCCTGAAACCGCGGCTCCCGACGGAGGTTCTTCCCGGTCTTCAGTTCGACCGGCATCCCCCGCCGGACTGCGTCGGCCCGCCCCTTGATCCCGAAGCGCTCGGCGATGAGCGTCTGCTCGGATCGCCAGGAGTCCTCGCCGAACGTCCCCTGCTGGAGCCACCCCTCGATCGCCGCGGCGTTGCTCCGGACGTCGTCGGCGACCGACTCGGCCGTCTCTCCGAGCAGACCGAGTTCGAGTGCGGCCTCCCGAACCCGGTCGTCGATGCTCTCGTCGAGATCGCGCCCCCGGAGGAGATCGCCGAACACCTCGTGGACGATCGTCCCCTTCACCACGGGGTATTTGAGCGGGACGCCGCCGAGTTTGTTGAGGTAATACATCCGCGGACACTGCACCCACGATCGAATGTCGGTGACGTCGACGAGGAAGTCGGGGTCGACGACGACGGCCGAGTCGCCGGTCGTCGAGTAGCTCACCTCGCCGCGGAACTGTCGCTCGTCGACGTCGGTGACTAGCAGCTCCATCCCGGGAACGAGCAGTTCGGCGGTTTCGGTCCACTTGCCCCAGAGCGTCACGTCGACCGGGTCGGCCGCGCCGCCGTCCGGACGAACGACGACCTCGGCGAGTTCGGAGCCACCGTGGGCCGTCTCGACCGTTCGAGGGTCGCGCACTTCGAGCACCGGGCCGCGGATGTTCACACGCGAGGAAACGCCGGCACGGGAAAAACGCTATCGGTCGTCGCAGCCGATAGCTTCTTTCCCTTCGAGGCGAATCGTCAGACCGTATGCGCGTGCGCGACTGGCAGGACGTACTGGAGGACGTTGTTGAATCCAGCGGCGCATCCGACGACTGGCGGGCGCTCGCAGGGGACAGGCGAGGCGGACTCGGCGAGGACATGTTCATCGGGCATCCCGACGTCGGCGTCTATCAGCTGAAGACGTACGCACGGAACCCATTCGACGTCGACGGCGTCGGTGCCCGCGTCGCCCGCCGGATCGACGACGAACTCGATCCGCTGTTCCCCGACGAGAACAGCCCGGGTCGGTTCGGCGTCAACTCGCCGGCGACGGACGAACGCGACGCCGAGAGCCGGGCGAAGAAGCTCGAGACGGTGCTGGAGACGCACGCCGAGGCGCCGACGACCGGCGACGCGCTCTTCGAGGACGTGATGGACGCCCTCGAGAGCCCGGCGTTCGGACCGATGGAGTTCGACATGTACGACCGACCCGAGGGACTCGACGAACTCACAGAGACGTTCGAGGAGGCCGAGGCACTACTGACTGAAGAGCTGGACGACCTCATCGAGACCGACGGCGTCGACCGCGGCTTCCAGTAAAACGACGCTATCGCGGCGTTTCGGTTCCCCACTTCTCTAAGGCCGTCCGCAGCTCCGGCACCGTTTCGGCGCGCTCTTCGAGCGAGACGCCCTCGAGCGACGCCTCGACGGACGCACGGAGCGCGCGGGCTCCGGCCTCGGTGCCGTCGGGGTGACCGTGGATGCCACCGCCGGCCTGAACCATGATCTCCGGGCCGAGTGCTCCGAGTAGCTGATCGACGATACCGGGGTGGAGGCCGCCCGACGCCACAGGGAGCACGGGCGCGACGCCGTACAGTTCCGAGCCGAGCCACTCGTTGATCCCCGGCGTATCCTCGTTTTCGAGCTTCCCGAGCCCCGCGGTCCCGGTGTGGATGTGATCGACACCGGCGAGTCGCGCGAACTGCGCCAGACAGCGCATCGAAACCCCGTGCTGGGGAAGCCGGTCGAAGGCGGCGTGCATCGCGCGGTGAGCGTGGATCGCGAGGTCGAGATCCTCACATCGGCGTCTGACGGTCGCCAGCCCGGACCAGCCGCAGGTGATAATGTCGACCATTACGAACCGCCCGCCGCGGTCGGCGACGTACTCCGCCCGGCGGAGCATCTCGTCGGTCTCGGCCGTGATGTTCACCAGATACTCCTTCCGTTCACCCGTCTCCTCGGAGATCTTCTCGGCGACCGCGAGCGCTTCGGAGACGCGTCGCTCGAAGGGGTTGAACGACTGATCGGTGAGGTTCTCGTCGTCTTTCAGTAGATCGACGCCCCCGCGCCACGCCGCCTCGGCGATGTCGACGTGTTCGGCCGTCGAGAGCCCGACCTTCGGCTTCGGAACCGTCGCCAGGGCGGGTCGATCGATGGCGTCGAGCAGCTCGCTCTTGACCGACGGACCGTACTGTGGCCCGGGGAAGCCGCGGACGAGCCCCTCGGGCCACTCACAGTCGAGCAGCCGGATGGTCTCGACCGCCTTCATCCCCATGATGTTCCCCGCGATACACGAAAGAATCTGTGGGAGGTTTCCGTCCTCGAACAGTGGCTGTGGGTAGGCGACCGACACCGTCGCTCCGTGATCGCCGACTTCGCCGATATCGAACGCGGTCGCGGAGTACTGTCGGACGTTCGACTCCGGCGATAATGCCGCCCACGTGCCGTTCGAGCTCTCGCTGGCGACGCGGGCTGCGGCCTCGCCGACGCTCAGCCCTTCGCCAGGACGCAGCCGGAACGTACAGACGAGTTCGTCGTCCGGAACGTACGACTCATCGAGGAAGTCAGCGTACTCCATGGGGAACTGTTCGTCGAGCGATGCCTTAACCGATGGGGCGATCAGGTCTCCCCGTCCCCTGCGTACCGCCTGTAACTCATCGCTGCCCCGTCGACGATGACCATGTCCGCGCCGTGCTGGTATTCGTGCGGCGGATCGTCGCCAACGGGTTCCAGCTCAGCGTCGCCGTACTCGTACGGTGTGTCGTGTTGCACCATACCACTACTCAGCATCCATGATATATAAATCCTTGTCAACAAATACCATGGGTTTATAAGCCGAGGATGGTCCCGAGATCGGCCAACGAGTCGATGACGTGGTCGGGAGAGACGTCACTGTCGGCCAGATCGGCGTCCGTCGTCACGCCGGTCCGTACGAGTACGGTCGTCATCCCCGCCCGTTCGCCGAGCGCGATGTCCGTGTTCAGCCGGTCACCGACGACGAGACACCGTTCGGGGGGAGCGTCCAGCGCCTCCAGCGCCGCCAGCTGGGCTTCGGCCGACGGCTTTCCGAGGATTTTTTCGGGCTCGCGCTGGAGAACGCCGCCGACTGCGTTGATAATCGCACCCGAACCGGGAACCATGCGCCCGCCACTGGCCGGGACGATGCGGTCGGGGTCCGTCCCGTAGAACGTCGCACCGTTGGCCAGCGCTCGGTAGCCGTCCTTCATGTCGTGGTAGTCGAACCCGTCGTCCCAGGAGACGACGAGCACGTCTGCAGCCGTCGGCGTCTCGGCGAGCCGAATCCCCGCCGACTCGAGCTGATCGAACATGCCTTCCGAGCCGACGAGAAACGTCGCGTCGCCGGAATGTTCGGCCACTAAATACCGCGTCGTGATCGTCCCCGCCGAAAGCACCTCCGACTCGACGACGTCCAGCCCGAATCCACGGAGACGCTCGACGTAGGCCGCTCGAGATTTCGTGGGATTGTTCGAGAAGAACAGCACAGCTGCGCCGTCGGCTCGAACTCGATCGAGCGCCGCCGCCGCGCCGGGGAGCAGTTCCCCACCGCGGTAGACGGTTCCGTCGAGATCGAAGACGACACCTTCGTACTCCATGCGGCCGCTACGGACGTCGATCAGTTAACTCCCCACGTCACTTCTCGGCGAACTCGAACCCCTCGACGATGCGGCGTTCACCCTCGTCGTCGTCATTCTCGTACTTGTAAACCACGCCGTCCTCCTCGTCGGTAGTCGCGTTGTGAGAGCCGTCGCAGAACGGTTTGTCCGACGACAGGCCGCACCGACAGACGAAAATCCGTCCATCTTCGCCCATGTCGTCCTCGTCGAGCGCCACTGGACCCCGTTCCTCGTGGCGTATCTCTCGTGCCATGTGGTGTCGAACGACATCTCGACCCAAAAGGGTTGGCCAACCGGCGATGGATATTTGCCGACGGCGTACACCGAATCGGTATGGACGGAATCGTCTTCTTCCGAACGCAGCGTCTCGACAGCGTCGTCGACTTTTATACCGATCTCGGCGCCGAGACGTGGCTCGAACAGCCGGACTGTACGATCCTTCGAGCCGGCTCGTTCCGGTTCGGGTTCTGCGAACGCGAGCCGGCGGAGACCGAGGGAATCCTCACGTTCGTCGTCGACGACCGTGCGGCCGTCGACGAGCTCTATTCGGAACTCGAAACCGCCGCCACCGTCGAGCCGAGATTCAACACCGACTACGACATCTACCAGTTCTTCGCGGAGGATCCCGAAGGGCGAACGGTCGAAGTACAGGTCTTCGAGTAGCTCGCTACTCCGCGGCCTCGATCGAGGCAAGCCGCTCCTTTCGCCGCTGGTCCTTTCGTCGCCGGAGTTCGATCTGTAGCCGGTCGGCAACGGTCTCCCGAAGCTCGTCGGCCGTGACGGCGTCGATGTCGAGCGCACGGGGATTTCGACCCGTGAGTCCGTTCGTCCCTGCCGTGTCGACGACGAGCGTCGCCAACTGCCAGCGACGCTGAAAGATCGTCTGGGAGTCGAGAACCGTCTGGACCCGGTAGTGGGGAACGACGATCGTCGTCCGGGTCCAGAACCCCTCCCGCAGTATCGCGTAGTTCTCACCGACCGCGTAACCGAGGTGTCGCCACTTCAGGTGTGCGGCGACGACGGCGAGCGGCACCAGCCCCAGCGCGACGTACCACGCGAACGCCAACCCGGTAAACCGATCGACCGTGTAGGCGGCGGTGACCGCGATGACGGCCACGGCGACGTACCGGATCGCGTACCGCCTGCGTGCCCGCTTCGGCGGCCGTTCCAGCGTCGGCTCGCCGAACGGTTCGATCGATCGAGCAAGCGACAGCACTCGGTCGCGCTCCGCCAGCGGTACCGCGGATTGGGATCCACCCTCCCCGGGCGCGTATCCAGCCGTTTCGACTGCGAGCGAGCCGTATCCGAGCCGCCGCGCGAGCACGTTTTCGGAGATCGTCAGCGTCTGAACCTTCTCGACCGGTATCGTCCCGCTGTACCGCTGGAGCAGTCCGCGCTCGTAGTGGAGCTCGTCGGCCGAGCGGGAGAGCCGGAACCCGTAGTAGTTGGCGACGGCGAACAGACCACCGACGGCAGCAACCGCGACCACCAGCGCGAGCGCGATGAATGGGGCCGTGACCGCCAGCCCGAGGAGCGGATCGGCGAACTGCTCGCGCAGCGACGGCGCGATGACCGGGAGCAGAACCGTCACGAACGAGAGCAGCCGGAGATCGATCCCCACGATCCCGAGGAGAACGAGCTCCCTGGAGGTGATCGCGAACAGTTCGGACGACTCGGCCGGCTCTGCGTCCGGCTCGTCGCCGCGCTTTCGTCGTCCGATCTCCGCCTGGAGCCGTCGAGCTTCGTCGTGGCTGACGTACTTCAGTGACGCCTCGGTCGAGGATCCCCCCGCGGTTTCGAGATCGATCTGTGCGATCCCGAGCATACGCTGGACGACGTTGCGTCGGATGTCGACGTTCTGGACGCGCCGTAAGGGGATTTCCCGCTTGCGGCGGGAGACGACCCCGGACGCGATGTCGAGCGTATCCTCAGTGAGTTCGTAGGCGAACCGCTGATAGTAGACGAGCTGGTAGGCCAGCGCCGCGACGAACCAGACGACCACGAGAACGCCCACGCCCTCGGCACCGCTGATCTGCGGCGTACCGATGACGAGAAGCACGAGCACCCACGCGAGCCGCACGACGGATTCGCCCGCACGGTACGGGATTGAAAAGGGATGCAGCTGCATGTCAGACGGCGTCGTCACCCTCCGCGGCGATCGCGAGCTGTTTGAGACGATCCTGAAGATCGTTCGCGCTCTCCGGAGTGAGACCGGGGATCGAGACGTCGGCACCCCTCGACCCGGCCGTGTAGACCACCGTCGTTGCCAACCCGAACAGTCGCTCTATCGGTCCGCGGCTCACGTCGACGTGCTGGATCCGGACGTACGGAACGACCGTCCGAACGCGCCGAACCACGCCGCGTTCGAGATACAGCGATCCTTCCCGAACCTGGAATCGCCAGATTCGGTATCTGAGTACGGCGTGGACGACGCCAAAGACGAACGCGAGAACGAAGATGACACCACCGAACGTCGCGTCGTCGAACGCCACCACGGAGCCGATCGTGGCCAACCCGCCGAGCAGGAACGCGGAGATCGACGCCCGCAGAATCCAGACGACCTGGATCGACGGCTCGAGCGTTCGCATCGGCCCGGTCAGCTCCGACGCATCCAGCGTTTCAGCGGCTGCCGATACGCTGTCGATCCGACGGATCGCCGGCTCCACGTCGTCGCCGAACGGCGCTGCATCGCGGTCCTCCATCGTCTATCGACCGTTCGAAGGCCACGTATATAGTAGGCCCGCGTCGGATCACCGACGATTTATTTTCCCGCGAGCGGTACGACACCGCATGGAGTTCACCGTCGTGCAGGGGGATATCGCCGACCAGTCCGCCGACACCCTCGTCAACGCGGCCGGGACCAGCCTGCGCATGGGCTCCGGCGTCGCCGGCGCGCTCCGACGAGCGGCCGGCGAAGAACTGAACGAGACGGCGATGGCGAAGGGACCGATCGATCTCGGAGACGTCGCCGTCACGGACGCCTTCGCCCTCGACGCCGACTACGTGATACACGCCGCCGCGATGCCGCACTACGGAGACGGGCAGGCAACCGCCGAGAGCATCCGCTCGGCGACGCGAAACGCGCTCGAAGCCGCCGACGAGCGGGGCTGTGAGTCACTCGTGATTCCCGCACTCGGCTGCGGCGTCGCCGGCTTCGAGCTGTCGAGCGGCGCGGAGATCATCTGCTCGGTCGTCGACGAGTACGAACCACACTCGCTGTCGTCCGTCCGATTCATCGCCTACAGCGACGAGGAGTACGAGACGGTTCGATCGGTCGCAGCCGCGGTCACCGAGCGATCTCCGTGAGCATCCGCGCCTCTATCTTCCGCAGATGTTCGCCGACAGTCGTCGTCGAGACGCCGAGCTCGTCGGCGATGTCCTCGTGGGTCGCGTCCCGCGGAACCTCGTAGTAACCGAGCCGTACCGCAGTGTCGAGCATTTCTCGCTGACGGGAAGTTAACAGCGAGGGAAGCTCCCGCCGCTTCGGATCGTAATCCGAGAGCTGCTCGAGTTCGACGCGAACGGGATCCGGTATCTCGTCGATGACCCGTCGAACCGTCTCCTCCTCGCCGATGAGGCCGACGTGGAGCTGTCCGTCGGGCCCGTATTCGACGGGCATGTCCAGCACGAACTCGTACTCGCGGATGAGACTCAGCAGCGCGGCTGTCGTCTCAGTCGGTCTCGCGTGGACGTACGCCTCGACGCCGTCCCGAACCGGGGAGACGCTGTGAGAGATCACGCCAACACAGCTTCCGAGGAGCTCTTCGATCCGGTTGGCATCTCCCCGGTAGCGCGTCAGCGTAACCACGGTTCCGTCTTCGAGCTGGTTGAGGTGAAGGATCGCGTCCCGGTGGACCTCCGACTCGGTGATCACGCGTTCGGAGATCGATCCGATCCCACCCGCAGGCGGAATCAGCGCGAGTTTGACGTACCGCACCGGTCGTCTATTGATCGTCACCGCTTATAGGCTCTGGCCCACGTCACTGCGGGGCGCTAGCGAGTCGTCCCCACACCGAACGCGCTATCCGTGCGTTTCGGGATACGCATCCGCCAACAGCTCCGGTTCGTCGAGCAGTCGCTCTCGGACCGGATCGACGACCTCGGCGATCGCGGCCGCAGCAGCGGGTTTCAGATCGGCCGGGTGGAGTTCGCCGGAGACGAACGCCTCTTCGAGCGGTTCGTACGCCTCGTACTCCAGGTTTCCGCCGTACTTCTCGGGACGCTCGACGAGGAAGCTCCGGTTATCCTGTGAGAGGACCGGAAACACTAGATAACGGAGATACTCGAGAACGCCGTTGTCCGCTACCTCGCCGGCCGGACAGTACGCCCCCTGAATCTTTTCGGCGATCGTCTCGTCGTCGTCGGTGAGGTTGACCTTCGACTCGTCTTCGGAGGCGGACATCTTCCCGCCGGAGAGCCCCGAGAGGAGTGGTGCGAACACGCACGCGGGCTTTTGGTATCCGTGGCCTGGAAGGATTTCTCGGGAGAGCATGTAGATTCCGCGCTGGTCGATCCCTCCGTACGCGATATCGGCATCGAGAGCAGCGACGTCGAGACTCTGCATCAGCGTGTAGACGAGGCCGCCCAGCTTCGGGTTCTCCGACTGTCGAACGACCTCACTCCCGGCGCGCTGGGCCCGAGAGAGCGTCGTTTCCGCCAGCATTCGGTAGAGATCCAGCGTGTACGGCGCTTCGAGCTGGTATTCGGTGCCGCGAACGAACTCGATCCCGTCGGGGTTGGCCCCCGCCGCCTCGATCATCGCCTCGATCGCGGTTCGATAGTACGTCGATCGAGCGTCGAGAAGCTCGAACGGGCTCTTTTCGTCGTCGAGATGGGCGTGAAGATCCGCGACGAGTACGGTTACCTCGATGCCCGCCTCGAGGAAGTCCGCGAGCTTCCGCATCGTCGTAAAGTGGCCGATATGCATCTCGCCGGTCGGCGCGTAGCCGATGTACGCACTCGGCGTCCCCTCCTCGAACAGCGACTCGATCTCCGACTCCGTGACGACCTCCTCGGTAAAGCGGGTCACGAGGTTCGTCCGCTCGGCCGTATCCATACGCGTGCTTCCGCGAGGTCGCCGATAAAACGTTCGGGTGCGGGCGAGGCGACGCGAATTCAGCCCGTGACAATCGACTCACGACCGAAGCGAGACGGATCGTTCGAGCATCGAGACAGATACTAAATGCGTGGCTGTGGAGGGATCGTGGCGGCAGAACTGTTGACGAAAGTGAAGTTTTAAATGGTTGAACGGAATTAACCCCGACCACGCTGAATGTATCACCGAATCGCTCTCGGAGCGCTGCTGCTCTGTGGTGGTCTCGCAACTGGGGTCGCCGCTGGAGGCGGTGGACCGCTCGCCGATGCGGGTCTCGATCAGAGCGTCCCCGAAAACGAGACCGTTCATCTCGATGCGACGGGCTCGACGCATCCCGACGGAACGATCGAGCGGTACGAATGGGAGATCAAACCGGAGGGAGGGGAACCGTTCACACCCGAGAACTCGACGAGCCCGCGGCCGGAGTTCGTCGCGGAGGCGGCGTTCTACTACGTCACAGTCACCGTCGAGGACGAGGCGGGACGAACAGCCATGGACACGCTCCACGTAAACACGTACGAGACTGGACCGAGCGTAACGCTCGATGGACCGACGACGCCGTTCGTCGGAACACAGTCGACGTACACTGCACGTGCGACCGGCGAGAACGTGTCGCTCGACGCTGCACGGTGGTATCTCGACGGCGTTCGGATCGAAGGCAGTGAATCGGAGCTCTCGGGAGCGTCGGCCGATTTCGAGGACACACGTTCGTTCCCGGATAGCTCGACGCGACAGCTCGAGGTCGTCGTCGAGGACGCACACGGCGAAACGGCGACGGCCGCTCTCGAGATCACGCCTCGGTCACACGTCTCCCAACCCGAGCGAACGTCCGAGGAGCGCTCCGTCGATGCGGATCCCGTCGTCGTGGGACCGAAATTACTGACGGGGGAGAAACCCCTCGAGGGATCGTATGCGATCGACGAAACTCGGGACGACATCTCGTCCGTGGAGTGGTACGTCGACGGAACCAGAGCCGCTCACGGCGAGCGGTTCGAGCGAACGTGGTCACCGGGCGACCACCGACTGTACGCCGTTGTCGACTACGAGGACGGGGAGACCGAAACGGCTCGGTTCGGCGACGGCTCCGAAACGGTGACGGCGGATCCGAAACCGAACGTGGCGATCGACGAGATCGATCGGTACGGTAGCCTCACAGGCGAGGTAAGCGCGAGCGACGAATACGGGCCGCTATCGGAGCTGTCAGTCCACGTTGTTCCCGAGTCGGAACTCGATCACGGGCACGTGAGCTACTCCGACGGACAGGCAGCGTTAGAGAGGACTGTCGGGGAGACTGACCGTGTCTCGGACTCCTTCGAAGCGACGGGGATCGACGGCGGTGAGGAGTACACGGTGATCGCCCGGGCGGAGGACGAGCGCGGACAGACAGCGACGGATCGACGATCGACGACTGCTGCGACACAGCCGGTGGTCGTCAGTTCCGAGATGCGGAACGTCCCGGTCGACTCCTACCACGAAAAGATCGATTCGGAGCGCTATACCGCGACGCAAGTCGTCGTGCTCGACTTGAATGGGGTAGATCCTGGGGAAGTGGAGGTGGAGCAAAAAGAAAATGAGGATTCTGAAGTAATGGCATTTCACAATCAGAAAAGTCGAAATTATAATGGAAATGAAGACAAACTGGTTATTAAATCAGACTGGGCAGGAACTGAAAGAGGTAATAGAAGTTCGATTCTCAAATGGAAAGCCAACCAAGGGAAGGATTGGAAAGGTAAAGCTAGTAATCTCTTTTTAGTCGAACCAAGCCCACCCGAGATACGAGCCGAAATCGAACGCGGACCGTCCGAAACACAGTGGGTATCCGAACGGACACCGGGACTCATCGGAACTGAGAACGCGGTGATCGACGCCAGCGAGTCGTTCGACCCGGACGGGAGCGAAATCGAGTATCACTGGGTCGGGCAGTACAACCGGGGACCGTTCCAACCGACGTACGAGATCTCGGATCTCTCGCCGGTCAAACTCACCGTCACGGACGACGGCGGGAGATCGACCTCTCGGATCATCAGTTATGCCGATCTCTACGTCCCGACCGCAGTCGAATTCGATGTCGTATCGGTCGATCCGATCGCTGACGAAGTTACGGTCGAGGTGACGACGGAGGCGTTCAGGGCCGATCTTGACGATACCGACGTCCGAATAGCTACCGAACTGGAGGGAACGACCGCCGACCTCGACGACTGGGAACTGAACGAAGTCACTGAAGAGACGTTCGAGGAGACCTCCGACTCCGGTGCGAAGGGACGGAGCGTTCCCTGGTCGGAGGTCGCCCAGTACTCCGGTGAACTCACGTTGCCGCGCTCGGCGCTGGAGGGGGAGACGCCGACACTCGTCCTCTACAACGAAGCGAACCCCGAACGTCCGAGAACTGATCACGACGTTCCGACGATCGAAGAGATGGGAGAGGACAGTGCCGGAGGGATGGCAGAGGTCGTCGGCATCGAGTACGTCGTCGAGGAGCCAGTGTTTGCGAACGTCACAGCGACGACGACCGAGGAGCGCGACGACTATCTCGGCGACGGGTTCGATGTCGTCGACGTACAGAAGGAGCAGCTCAGCACGGTGGAGAAACGCCAGAAAGTCTCTGACGCCGTCACTCGAACGGAAACCCGTTCGTTCCCGACAGCGACATCCAGGTGGGACTACGTCGAACGGTCTTCGGAGTGGTCGCCGGCAGGAACCGAAACGACGACGGCTACGCAGCGAACCCGACACACGGAGTGGCGCTCCTCACGCGGTGGAACGGGGACGTTCACCGGCAACACTCGACAGGTACAGACGAGTTCCGCACAGTACGTCCAGGAGACGCGGTACCGATACGAATATACCGTTAGTCGAACGGGGACGCGGACTCGGATGGTCTGTCGAGGATTTATCTGCTACACGACGACGGAGGAGTACACCTACTACGATACGCGAACCGGATCGTACTGGGCGACGTCGTCGCGAAGTTCCAGCCACACGAATACCGGACTCACGAGGCGAACACAGATCAGCAGCGCGACGTACGAGACGCAGTACGAGTACGAGTATTACGAAGAGGAAGAGGTCGAGACGACTAGGTATCTGGCCGAGCGGGAAGTCGTCGAGGAACCGGCTCAGTACAAGTGGGTCGAAGTCGAACGCACCACGTACACTGCTGACGCTCGACTGATGGCAAGACAGGACGGATACCGAATGGGTGGTAGTGTTACGGAGAGAACGTGGGATCTCTCGAAGGAGATCGGGACGACCGAAACGGTGGTCGAAGATCCGGAGGATCCAGCCGACGTCGTGGAGACGAGAGTTCGGATCGAACAGCCGGATTCGAGCGTCGAAGAAGTGAGTGTTGAGGGTTATTTTTCTGAAAGTATATCTTTCGGTCAAATATGAATCTGGATAAGAGATTGGTAATATTAGTATTTGTATTGATAACAGTCATATCTGTAATGGCTACACCAGTAGTAGCAGATATGACAAATTCTAAAGAAACTAAGACAATATCAGATAGTGATAATATAAAATACGAAATCACCGCCAATTGGGAAAATAACTCTATACATATTGAATTCACTAATGGGAATCAGCACGAAAGTAGATTTAGATATGCAATTTTTCTTAATCTAAACCGTTTCCACAGCTATAATTCGAGACTATCCAAAAACGAAACAGTTGAAAAAACCTTCGACATCTCTGAGCAGTTGAAGGCATCGAAGGAGAATCATACAATCAAAGTAAACGTAAAAGACGATAGTGCGGAGTTCACCGGTCACGACCCGATCACCGAGCAAAGGACCTCGAAGATGGAGACACCGTATATAACCAACATCTCCATCGAACCATCCACGTGGGCGGACGCGTCCGCCGAGGTGAGAGTGACCGTAATGAACCCCTCGATACACGACTACGACACTGACATAGCCGTCCACACCGATTGGACCAGAACGAGTCGGGAGATCCGATTCAGAGCGAACAGTACGAACACCGTCGAGGTGCCGATTTCGGAAGCGACGGATGGACCGCTCGACGAGTTGACCGACGACATCAGCGGCGAGTTACGTCTCCTGTTCGGGGCCCCCGACGATCCCGCTCACGCGTTCGATCAGGCGTCGTTCGAGGGGTCGGTCGACGGAGAGACGGAGTTCGAGCGCGAGGAGTACGAACCGATCGAAAGCATCGATAGCTACGACGGTGCCGATTCGGATACGAAGCGGTTCGTCGACGAGTACGGAACGTACCTCCTCGGAGGTGGGTTCGTTCTCTTCGTCGTGCTGTTGTCGGCTAGGTTGTCGAGGGCTCGGCTTCCAGGTATTTCTCGTTGAACACCCATTCGCCGTCCTCTTCGATCATATACTCGCCGTAGTACGGGACGCGACTGTCGACGACCTCGTGGAACGCGTCGCGGATTTCGGGCTTCGACATCTCGCCCATACTTTTCAGATCGTCGTTGCGGTTGAGACAGCCTTTCAGATATCCTTGGTGTGTTACGCGCACGCGATGGCAGTTCGCACAGAAGTTCGCGTTGCCGACCGGATCGACGATCTCGACCATCCCTCCCTCACCGTCCTGTTCGTTGACGAAGTAGCGCTTTCGGCCGTGCATCTCACGCTGTTCGATCCGGTCGGCTTGCTCCTCGAGCCAGCCGTGGACGCGTTCGATGTCGATCGCCCAGTCGGGGCGACCCGCGAGTTCCGGCATGTACTCGATGAGTTGGAGCTGAAGTCCGTCGTTTTCGGCGACGTGATCGACCATCTCGGGGACGTAACCGGCCGTTTGCTCGAAGACGACCATGTTGAGTTTGACCGGCGCCAGACCGGCTTCGAGCGCGGCGTCGACTCCCTCAAGAACCTCTTCGTAGGCCGAGCTCTTCGTGACCTGTTTGAACGCCTCCGGTGAGAGTGCGTCCTGGGAGACGTTCACCCGTTCGAGTCCCGCGTCGGCGAGTGCTTCGGCGCGTCCCGGCAGAAACGTCCCGTTGGTGGTGATAGACGCCTCCATGCTGTCCGGTGTCCGCCGGATGATCTCCTCGAGGTCGTCTCGAAGCATCGGTTCCCCGCCGGTGAATTTCACCTTTCGAACGTCGAACTCCTCGGCGACTTCGAGGAACCGGACGACGTCGTCCGTCTCCATCTCGTCGTCCTGAGGCTCCATCGGCCCACGCGTGTCGCCGAGACCCTCGTTGTGGCAGTAAACACAGTCAAAATTACACCGGTCGGTGAGCGAGACGCGGACGCCGGTGATCTCCCGTCCGAAGTCGTCCACAAGCATGAGAGAACCGTTCGTCCACAGGTGCTTAAATTCGATGCCATTCGTGGCCGTTGTGAAACTGTATACGATTACGTCGATCGTGAACGACGGCACCTGGACGACTGTTCACAACCCTTATCGGCGCGTCGGAGCCTACCACACGTATGGACGAAGACGCCGTTCGTGAACGCCTTCGAGGCGTCGAGGATCCGGATCTAGGCGACGACATCGTCTCGCTCGGGTTGGTAAACCACATCGTTGTCGACACCGAAGCCGTCCGCATCGACCTCGCGCTCGGAGCGCCGTATTCGCCAGCCGAGACTGAGATCGCGAACGAGGTCCGGGACGCTCTAGACGACACCGGTCTCGACATTGAGTTGAGTGCAACAGTCGACACCGGCGTGGATCCGAACGAACAGATGTTGCCGAACGTCGAAAACATCATCGCCGTCGCGTCGGGGAAGGGTGGCGTCGGAAAGTCGACGGTCGCAGTGAATCTGGCCGCCGGGCTCGCAGATATGGGTGCGCGAGTCGGGCTGTTCGACGCGGACGTCTACGGGCCGAACGTACCGCGGATGGTAAAGGCCGAGAACCGTCCGCAGGCAACTCAGTCGGAGACGATCGTTCCACCCGAACAGCACGGGATGAAGCTGATGAGTATGGACTTCCTCGTCGGCGAGGACGATCCGGTTATCTGGCGCGGCCCGATGGTGCACAAACTCCTCACGCAGTTGTGGGAGGACGTCGAGTGGGGCTCGCTGGATTACATGGTCGTCGACCTCCCGCCGGGAACGGGGGATACGCAGTTGACACTGCTGCAGTCGGTGCCGGTTTCCGGCGCAGTGATCGTCACGACCCCCCAGGAAGTCGCGCTCGACGACGCGCGGAAAGGGCTGCGAATGTTCGGAAAACACGACACGCCCGTGCTCGGTATCGTCGAGAACATGTCCGGATTCGCCTGTCCCGACTGTGGCTCCGTACACCCCATATTCGGGGAAGGGGGCGGCGAAGCGTTCGCCGAGGACGTCGAGATGCCGTTCCTCGGGAAGATCCCGCTGGATCCGAGCGTTCGGGAGGGCGGCGACAGCGGGACGCCGATCGTCCTCGACGGGGAAAGCGAAACGGGGGCCGCGTTCCGCGAGTTCACCGGGCGAGTCGCCGACATGCAGGGGATCGTCCGGCGGCGACAGCACGGATCGGTGCGATGAGCGACGACTCGAGCGATCGGTTTTCGGACGATCCACAGCGGGTCGCGTTGCTTCGGGACGTCGCAGACGAGATCCGCGGAGAAACGTCCGAAAGCGAGCAGGTCGCGGCGATGCTCTACCGCGTGTCTGATCTGTACGATCCCGACGAGGAGACGACGCCCGAAGATATCTACTTGAACGTCCGGAACATCCTTCGAATCAAGGAACGGGGTGGACTTCCCGAACGGGATTGAGGCGCTCTGTGGCGGCCGATCGCTATCGGATCGCACGGGAGCGGGGTATCGTTGTGCTTAAGTGCGGAGAGGGGGTTGATACGAACGCAATCGATGTAGGGGCACCGGTCCCGAGTCCGAGAGGGCGAAGATACACACGCACGCGAGTCGTGGTAGCCAAGTCTGGCCCAAGGCGCAGGGTTGCTAACTCTGTGGCGTAAGCCTCCGGGGTTCGAATCCCCGCCACGACGCTAACAGACCAACACATGAGCGCAGAAGAACCCACCGCGGACGAGGACGAGGACGAGGACATCCAGTACTTCGTCCGCATCGGACGGACCGACCTCGACGGGACGAAAAGCGTCGAGCGGGCGCTGACCGAGATGAACGGAATCGGTTACCGTGCCGCTCGCATCATCGCCAATAAGGCCGGCGTCGATCGCCGGGAAGTGATCGGTAAACTCGATCAGGAGATCATCGACGAGATCGTCAGTCTCGTCGAAGGTTACGCCGACGAAGTCCCCGAGTGGCTCACGAACCACCAGAACGACTTCTTCACCGGTGAGACGACCCACGAGATCGGAAACGATCTCGAGATGTCCCGGCGACAGGACATCAACCGCATGCAGAAGATCGACTCGTACAAAGGGATTCGCCACCAGCGTGGCCAGAAGGTTCGCGGCCAGCGGACGAAATCCACCGGCCGGACCGAAGGCACGATCGGCGTCAACATCGAGGCGATCAAGGAAGAACAGGCCGAAGCGGAGGACGACGAATAATGCCGCTGGGAAGCAACACCAAGCTCTACGAGACGCCGAACCACCCCTTCCAGGGTGAACGTATCGCCGAGGAAAGCGATCTCCTCTCCCGATACGGCCTCGCCAACAAGGAAGAGCTGTGGCGGGCACAGTCGGAGCTTCGCGGCTATCGGCGGGAGGCTCGCCGGCTGCTCGGCGAAGCGCAGGGTGACTCGGAGGCGGCCGCCGAAGCCGGCGCCGGGTTCCTCGCTCGACTCCGTCGGATCGGTGTTCTCGGTGAGGGGGACGGACTCGACGACGTCCTCTCCCTCGACGTCACCGACGTGCTCGAACGGCGGCTACAGACGGTGACCTACCGAAAGGGCCTCGCCAACACGCCGAAGCAGGCCCGTCAGTTCATCGTCCACGGACACGTGACCGTCAACGAGGCGCGAGTCACCGAACCGTCCTACAAGGTCGACGTGGCCGATGAGGGATCGATCGGATTCGAAGAGGCGAGTCCGCTTTCGGACGAACTCCACCCGGAGCGCGCGGAGGGTCAGTAAGATGGCAGACGACACCACATGGGGCATCGCACACGTGTATGCCTCGTTCAACAATACGATCATTACGGTAACGGATCTGACCGGCGCCGAGACGATCACCAAATCGTCCGGCGGGACGGTCGTGAAACAGAACCGCGACGAAGCGTCGCCGTACGCGGCGATGCAGATGGCCGAAGTCGTCGCCGAGGAGGTACAGTCGGCGGGCATCGACGGTCTACACGTTCGCGTTCGCGGACCCGGTGGGAATCTCCAGAAAAACACCGGACCGGGTGCACAGGCGACGATCCGAGCGCTCGCACGCGCGGGAATCGAGATCGGTCGCATCGAGGACGTGACCCCGATCCCGCACGACGGAACTCGCGCCCCGAAGAACGCCGGATTCTAACATGAGTGAGGAATACGAGGTAACGTTCATCGACCGCGACGACAGGAGCGCGACGTTCCTCGTCCGCGGGGTCACGCCCGCCTTCGCGAACGGTCTCCGCCGGGCGATGATCGCCGACGTCCCGACGCTCTCGATCGACACGGTCCGCGTGATCGAGAACTCGTCGGTGATGTTCGACGAGCAGATCGGGCTCCGGCTCGGACTGATCCCGCTGACGACGCCCGACGACCTGGAGGAGGGCGACGAGGTCACTCTGGCAATCGACGTCGAGGGACCGGACACGGCCTACTCCGGCGATCTGGTTTCCAGCGACGAGAAGGTCAAACCCGCCGAGGAGAACGTTCCGATCATCGAGCTCAAGGAGAACCAGCGGCTCGAAGTCGAAGCCGATGCCGTCGTCGGCTACGGCAAAGATCACGCGAAATACCAGGGCGGAGTCGCCGTCGGCTACCGACACCTACAGCGGGTCGAGGTCGTCGGCGAAACGGGCGAGTTCGAGAACGACGAACCGAACATCGTCCGTGGCGTGATCGAAGAGGACGGCGAGCTGATCCGGACGGAGACGTTCGGGAACGATCTCTCCGAGCGGTATCCGGGGAAGGAACTCGTCGTCGAGGACGTCCCGAACGCGTTCGTCTTCAACGTGGAGACGGACGGATCGATGACTGTCGAAGATCTCGTTGTCGGGGCCGCGGAATCCGTCGGCGCCCGAGCGAACGAGCTTCGATCCGCGATTCAACTGTAACAATGCAACAGACCCCCACCACCGCGTCCGCCCGTGGAACGACGAGCTCCGCGGCCGGGCCGCCGGACGGCGACAGCGTCGCGCGTTCGGCGGCTCGAACTGAACGGACCGAAAGGTGCTTTAGTGGGGGTCGAGAAACTCGAACTGCGAGCAGGGATAGCCAAGTCAGGCCAACGGCGCAGCGTTCAGGGCGCTGTCCTGTAGAGGTCCGCAGGTTCAAATCCTGCTCCCTGCATCCATTTCTCAGGAGTGATACCCGATGAGTAGCAAGACGAACCCGAGGCTTTCCAGTCTCATCGCCGATCTGAAGTCGACCGCACGCAACGGCGGCGGCGACGTCTGGGGTGATGTAGCCGAGCGCCTCGAGAAACCCCGGAGCACGCACGCGGAAGTTAATTTGGGCCGAATCGATCGGTACGCCAGATCCGACGAAACCGTGATCGTGCCGGGAAAGGTGCTCGGTTCCGGTGCCCTCCGAAAGGAAGTCACCGTTGCCGCAGTCGACTTCTCGTCGACTGCCCGGACGAAGATCGACCAGGTAGGCGATGCGATTGAACTTGAACAGATACTCGAAGAGAACCCCGACGGATCCAACGTGCGGGTGATTCGATGAGCTACGCCGAATTCGACGCCGACGTCGTCATCGACGCGAGGGATTGCATCCTCGGCCGCGTCGCCTCACAGGTCGCAGAGCGCGCCCTCGAGGGCGAACGCGTCGCCGTGGTCAACGCCGAGCGTGCGGTGATAACTGGCAACGAGGACGACGTGATGAAGACGTTCCGGAAGCGAACCGACGTCGGTTCCGACCGGGGTCCGTACTACCCCAAGCGGCCAGACCGGATCTTCAAGCGAGCGATTCGGGGCATGCTGCCGTACAAGCAGACCCGCGGCCGCGAAGCGTTCGAGAACGTCCGCGTCTACGTGGGGAACCCCTACGGCGACGCCGAGGTCCTCGACGGAACGTCGCTGGATCGGCTGTCGAACATCAAGTTCCTCTCGCTGGGCGATGTCAGCGAGGATCTGGGTGCTAACGTTACATGGTAACCAACACTTCCGGAAAGAAGAAGACGGCTGTCGCCCGCGCGACGGTGCGCGACGGTGACGGCCGAGTGCGGATCAACGCCCAGCCGGTCGAACTCGTCGAACCCGAACAGGCGCGACTGAAGATGCTGGAACCGTTCCGCATCGCCGAAGCGGAGCTCCGCGAGGAGATCGACGTGGACGTGACCGTCTCCGGTGGCGGGTTCGCCGGACAGGCCGACGCGGTTCGCACCGCGATCGCCCGCGGTCTCGTCGAACACACCAACGACGCCGAACTGCGCGACGCCTACATGTCGTTCGACCGCTCGCTACTGGTCAACGACGTGCGGCAGTCCGAACCGAAAAAGTGGGGCGGACCCGGTGCACGAGCCCGCTACCAGAAATCCTACCGGTGAGGTGATTCACGCATGATGGTACCGGTCCGGTGTTTCACGTGCGGAAAGGTCGTCGGCGAGCACTGGGAGGAGTTCAAAGCTCGCGCCCGAGAGGGTGAAGAGGATCCTGCCGAGGTGCTCGACGAGCTCGGAATCGAACGGCACTGCTGTCGTCGAATGCTCGTCTCACACAAGGACCTCGTCGATATCGTCTCCCCCTACCAATGAAGGGTGCAAACCGCTACGAGAAGGCGCGAATCCTCGGTGCGAGAGCCCTGCAGGTGTCCTACGGGGCGCCCGTACTGATCGACACGAATCAGACGGAGCCGATCCTCGTCGCCGCGGAGGAGTACGACGCCGGCGTCTTGCCCTTCACGGTCCGCCGGGGTGAGAGATGACGCTCGTCACCGAGGTGCGACTTCGGCGAATCCTCGACAGTCGGGGGAATCCGACTGTGGAGGCGGAAGTTCGGACCGAACGCGGAGGATTCGGACGCGGTGCGGCACCCTCCGGCGCCTCTACGGGACAGTACGAGGCGATCGAACTACCGGCCGAGGAGGCGATCGCGAAGGCGCGCGAACTCGCAGTCCCTCGACTCGAGGGGCAGGTGTACGCCGGCGATCAGCGAGGTATCGACAACACGCTCCGCGGCGTCGACGGAACGGGGGACTTCTCGGAGATCGGCGCCAACAGCGCGGTCGCCATCTCGATGGCCGCTTCGAAGGCAGCCGCCGATACGCTCGGCGTGCCGCTGTATCAACACCTCGGTGGCAGTTTCCGCGGTCGATCGTTCCCGATCCCGCTCGGCAACGTCATCGGCGGCGGCGAACACGCCGCCGACGCGACACACATCCAGGAATTCCTCTCCGCCCCGGTCGGTGCGCCCTCGGTGGCGGACGCCGTCTTCGCGAACGCCGCGGTTCACGGACGAGTCAGCGAACTCCTCTCCGACCGCGGCGTCGGCGCAGCCAAAGGCGACGAAGGGGCGTGGGCACCGTCGATCGACGACGCCGAGGCGTTCGAGATCGTGGACGAAGCGATCGACGACGTCGAATCCGACGTCGGCTTCGAGATCCGGATGGGCCTGGACGTCGCCGGCGCGGAACTGTACGACGACGGCGCCTACCACTACGGCTCGGAGTCGCGGACGACCGACGAGCAGATAGCGTACATCGCCGATCTGGTCGGCGAATACGAACTCGTCTACGTCGAGGATCCGCTCGACGAGGACGATTACGACGGCTTCGCGGAACTCACCGCACGGGTGGGCGAGGAAACGCTGGTCTGTGGCGACGACCTGTTCGTCACCAACACCGAACGGCTGGAACGCGGAATCGAGATCGGTGCGGCCAACAGCATTCTCGTGAAGCCGAACCAGATCGGGACGTTGACGGAAGCGTTCGACGCGATCGAACTCGCCGTCAGAAACGGATACGATCCCGTCGTCTCCCACCGAAGCGGTGAAACGGAGGACACGACGATCGCACACCTCGCCGTCGCGACTGACGCCCCGTTCATCAAGACGGGAGCGGTCGGCGGCGAGCGCACCGCCAAGCTGAACGAACTCATCCGAATCGAGGCAAACGCATGAGCGACAACGAAGAGGGATTGGACGCCGAGGAACTCGACGAGGAACTCGAGGAGCTCGAAGACGAGCTCGAAGAGGAACTCGAAGAGACCGAACCGGTCGACGATCCTACCGACGACGAAGAGGTCGCCGAGGCAGCCACCGAGGCAGCCGAGGTAGAAGAAACCGAAGCAGCGGAAGCGGACACCGAGGAACCGCCGGTGCTCGACGAGGACGTCATGCCGGACGACGAGGCGGACCTCCTCATCCCGGTCGAGGATTACCTCGCAGCCGGGGTCCACATCGGGACCCAACAGAAGACGAAGTCCATGGAGCGGTTCATCCACCGCGTTCGAACCGACGGGCTCTACGTGCTGGACGTCTCCCAGACGGACAATCGGATCCGAACAGCGTCGTCGTTCCTCGCGAACTACAGTCCCGAACAGATCCTCGTCGCCTCGAGCCGCCAGTACGGTCGGTTCCCCGCCGAGAAGTTCGCCGAGGCGGTCGGCGCCCGTGCCCGCACGGGACGGTTCATCCCGGGAACGCTGACGAACCCCGACTACGCCGGCTACATCGAGCCGGACGTCGTCGTGGTGACCGACCCGATCGGCGACGCTCAGGCGGTCAAGGAAGCGATCACGGTCGGTATCCCCGTAATCGCGATGTGTGACTCGAACAACACCACGTCGAACGTCGACCTGGTCGTTCCGACGAACAACAAGGGACGAAAGGCACTTAGCGTCGTCTACTGGCTGCTCGCAAACGAGACGCTCGATCGCCGCGGCGCCGAGCCGGCGTACGCGCTCAGCGATTTCGAAACCGAGCTGTAGTTCGATTCGATCATTCGGATTTACTGGTCGCCGAGCGACAGCTCAGCCAGTTCGTCGTACAGCAGGTTCTCGGGGAGCGACTCCGTCCACGTGATCGCGTCGACGCCCTCACCAGGGGTGAGATCCCCCCGAACGTAGCTGCCGTCGAAGCTGACGAACGGGTTCGGAAGCGGGGTGCGATCGGTCCAATCGTCCATGTAGAGAAGGTGAATCTGTGCGAGTCCGTCGATCCGGGCCTCGACGCCGGTCGTCTCCCGAACGCCGCGACGGGCACACTCCCGATAGGACTCTCCCGGCCGGCGACCGTCGCCGGGATCGATCCATCCGTCCGCGGCATCGTAGTGGACGATGAGGAGTTCGTCGTCGCGGCGAACGCGGATTCCGGCACCGCCGACGACGTTGAACCGCTCGAAATTCTCCACGAGGGCGTCGTAGGAGTCGGGTTCACAGTCGACTCGACGGCCGACCAGGTCGACTCTCCCGTAGTCGGCGGTCATATCCGCGACCAGTCCGTTGACGTGACGAAGCAGTTCGGCCGACACGGCTACAGTTGCGGGCGGCGACACCAAGTGCGTGTCGGGAGCGTTGGATACGCTTTTGGGCCGCCGAGAACAGAGTCGGGCATGGAAACCTCGAGCGCGCCCGGGAAGGTGTATCTCTTCGGCGAGCACGCGGTAGTGTACGGCGAGCCCGCAGTGCCGTGTGCGATCGAGCGCCGCGCGACGGTGACCGTCGACGAGCGCGACGACGGGAGGGTTCGGGTTCGTGCCGCGGACCTCACGCTCGATGGCTTTACCGTCACGTGGGGCGGAGACGCTGGGGAGGCGCCCGACGTCGACGTCCCGTCGTCGCTGGTCGAGGCCGCGATGGGGTACGTCGAAGGGGCGGTCGAAAAAGCGTGCGAAGCCGCGGGCGTCACCGAGGCGGGCTTCGACATCACCGTCGAGAGCGACATCCCGCTGGGTGCGGGACTCGGCTCGTCCGCCGCGGTCGTCGTCGCCGGGATCGACGCTGCGTCGCGAGAGCTCGGCGTGTCGCTCTCCCGGGAGACAATAGCCGATCTCGCGTATCGTGTCGAACACAGCGTCCAGGACGGCCAGGCCTCTCGGGCCGACACGTTCTGTTCGGCGATGGGGGGCGTCGTCCGCGTACAGGGTGACGACTGTCGACAGCTCGACGTGGCACCGTCGTTGCCGTTCGTCATCGGGTACGACGGCGGGGCTGGCGACACGGGGAAACTCGTTGCCGGCGTCCGAGCACTGAAAGATCGGTACGGGTTCGCCGACGACACCGTCGCCTCGATCGGGAAGATCGTTCGCGAGGGCGAAGTCGCGATCGGGGATGGTGACCTCGAGGAGCTCGGACAGCTGATGAACTTCAACCACGGGCTGCTGTCGGCGCTCGGCGTCTCCTCCCGATCGCTCGACGGGATGGTGTGGGCCGCGAGGGAGGCGGGCGCGCTCGGAGCGAAGCTCACGGGTGCAGGGGGCGGCGGCTGCATCGTCGCGCTCGATCCGACCGACGCGACCGAGACGGCGCTCGGATACGCGCCCGAGTGCGAACAGTCGTTCCGCGCCGAACTGGCGGTCAGCGGGGTGTCCGAGGCGTGACGACCGTACTGAAGCTCGGCGGGAGCGTGATCACCGAGAAAGAGGAGCCGGAAACCGTCGACGACGACGCCCTGGATCGAGCCGCCTCGGCGATCGGAGATCGCGATGATCTCGTCGTCGTTCACGGCGGCGGGAGCTTCGGCCACCACCACGCGGCGAGATACGGCGTCTCGACGACGGACGGAACCGCGGATCCGGCTGTCGTTCGGACGATCCACGGGGCAATGAAGCGGTTGAACGACGCCGTGGTCGCCTCGCTCGCGGCCGCCGGTACGCCGGCCGTTCCCGTCCACCCCTTTTCAGTCGCGAGCCGGAGCGCCGACGGAACGCTCCAGCTCCCGACCGACGGGATCGAGTCGATGCTGTCGGAGGGATTCGTTCCCGTCCTACACGGTGACGTCGTCGTCCACACCGAACGCGGGGCGACGATCCTCTCCGGTGACGAGCTGGTCGTCTCGATCGCTGCGGCGCTCGAGGTCGATCGAGTCGGTGTCTGCTCGGCCGTTCGAGGCGTGTTCGACGACGAGGGAGAGGTGATCGATCGGATCGAGTCGTTCGAATCGGTCGCCGACGCGCTCGGTGGAAGCGACGCGACGGACGTCACCGGCGGAATGGCCGGGAAGGTTCGCGAACTGTTGGCCCTCGGGTCGCCGGCCTACGTCTTCGACATCGACGGGTTGTCGGCGTTCGTCGACGGTGAACACCCCGGAACGCGGATCGGCTGAGCCGTCGGACGCGACCCGCTTGCTTTTTAACGTCGGAGAGAGAAGCATCGAGTAACCGAGTAACGGTCGCCCAGGGTACTGGTGGGCGACCGGCGAGCGCGAACGGGCGACGGGCCGGTGGGCTATCGAAGGCCTCTCGGAATCCGACCGTTTGCGGGCCGATTCAATCGGCTTCGCGTCCGTCGTAGACGGCCGTGGATATGGCCGGTCGCCCACTTCTTGGTCTACGCGGCCGCTCGGACCGACAACTATGGAAATCGAAATCGCAACCATCGGCGGCTACGAGGAAGTCGGTCGGCAGATGACTGCCGTCCGCGCTGGCGACAACGTCGTCATCTTCGACATGGGACTGAACCTGTCGAAGGTCCTCATTCACGACAACGTCGAGACTGAACGGATGCACAGCCTGGATCTCATCGACATGGGAGCCATTCCGGACGACAGAGTGATGAGCGACATCGAGGGTGACGTACAGGCGATCGTGCCGACGCACGGCCACCTCGACCACATCGGCGCCATCTCGAAGCTGGCGCACCGCTACGACGCTCCCGTCGTCGCGACGCCGTTCACCATCGAGCTCGTCAAACAGCAGATCGAGAGCGAACAGAAGTTCGGCGTCCAGAACGACCTGATCAAGATGGATCCCGGCGAGACGATGTCGATCGGCGAGAGCTGCGAACTCGAGTTCGTCAACGTCACCCACTCGATCATCGACGCGATCAACCCGGTACTGCACACTCCGGAGGGTGCGATCGTCTACGGGCTCGACAAGCGGATGGACCACACGCCGGTCCTCGGCGATCCGATCGACATGAAGCGGTTCCGCGAGATCGGTCGGGAGGGCGTGCTCTGTTACATCGAGGACTGTACCAACGCCGGCAAGAAGGGTCGGACGCCGAGCGAATCCGTCGCCCGAGCCCACCTCAAGGACGTCATCTACTCGCTCGAGGACTACGACGGCGGAATCGTGGCGACGACGTTCTCCAGCCACATCGCCCGAGTGAAGAGCCTCATCGAGTTCGCCGACGACATCGGACGCCAGCCCGTCCTCCTGGGACGCTCGATGGAGA
>SKTU01000039.1 GCA_007122455.1 Haloarculaceae archaeon
GACTACTGGTACACCTCGACGCTCACTGATGGCGGCGTCGAATCCGTACCGGGAGGTTCTGATCAACTTCGGAACAAGCGTGCCGCACTGGAACGAGGTGAGCTCGACCAGCAAGCCATCTATCCGGTTGGAGGTACCGTCGGACTTCCCGAGAAACTCCCGCTCGATACGGAAACCGGCTTCTTCCTTGGCGCATGGCTCGCCGAAGGGTCGGCGACCGACCATTACGTGTCAGTGTCCAACGTCGACCCGGCCTTTCAGGAACGCGTTCGGATCTTCGCGGATCGGTTCGGCCTCTCCGTAAACGAGTACGAAAACGATAGCGGATTTGCAACCGGCTACGACATCCGGATCAATGGAACGGTACTCGCGGACTTCATTCAGACCGCCTGCACAGTCGAGGGCGAGAAGGCCGTCCCCGGATTTGCCTATGGCGCACATGAGGAGTTCGTCCGTGGGCTCCTCCGCGGGTACTTCAGCGGCGACGGAAACGTCGCGAAGAGTGCTGTCCGCGCAAGTTCGACCAGCGATCAATTGATCACTGGAATCAGTCTGCTGCTGGCCCGTGTGAACGTATACGCTACGCTCGGAGAACTGGACGGTTCGCGAACGCTCCGGATTCCGTCCAAGCACGTTCCGAAGTTCGCTGACCAAATCGGAATGGTCGGCGAACGAGGCCGGGAACTGGAACGACGTGCGAGCGAAATCGATCCTGAGGGCCCGGATCGGACCGATCAGATCCCGAACTTCGGCGATGCGGTCGACGAAGTTGCCTCGGATGCTGGTATTCCGAGCCGTCAGGTGAACGCTGGCTCCTCCCGACAGCGTATCGGCCGAAACCGCCTCGATCGGCTCGTTTCGGAGGCGACGGAAGCTGGCGTCGAATCCGTTCACCTCGACGCGCTCCGGCAAGCCGTCGAGAGCGATGTCGTCTGGGACCGCATCGCCGCCATCGAGACGATCGAGAGCGACCATCAGCACGTCTACGATTTCTCCGTGGAGGGACTAGAGACGTTCACGACCGCCGAGGGAGTAGTGACGCACAACACGATGAACACCTTCCACTACGCGGGCGTCGCCGAGATCGACGTCACGCAGGGGCTCCCCAGGCTGATCGAGCTTGTCGACGCCCGGAAGACGCCCGACACGCCGATGATGACGGTGTATCTCGAGGACGAGTACGCCGACGACAGGGAGCGGGCCCACGAGGTCGTCTGGAAGCTGGAGGCGACCCGGATTCTCGCGCTCGGTGACGTGTCGACGAACGTCGCCGACATGCTCGTTCGCATCGATCTCAACGAGGAGACGCTCGAGGAGCGGTGGCCGACGGCCGACTCCATCGACGACGTCGCCGGCGAGATCGCCGACACGATCGAGTCGAAACTCGGCGTCGACACGGTTCGTCCGGAACCGACCGTCGTCGAGTTCGGTCCCGAACAGCCATCTTACCGGGAACTGCTCCAGCTCGTCGAGGAGCTCCGTGACATCGTCTTCAAGGGAATCAGCGACGTCTCCAGGGTCGTCATCCGAAAGGAGGAGACCCCGGACGGCGAGGAGTTCATTCTCTACACTGAAGGGTCGGCGTTCGGCAAGGCGCTTCGGATCGACGGCGTCGACGCTACCCGGACGACGTGCAACAACATCCACGAGATTCGAAAGAACCTCGGTATCGAGGCGGCTCGCGAGGCGATCATCGAGGAGACGATGAACACCCTCGAAGAGCAGGGACTCGGCGACGTCAACATCCGCCACCTGATGCTCGTCGCCGACATCATGACGACCCGCGGTGAGATCGAGTCGATCGGCCGCCACGGGATCTCCGGCAACAAGGACTCCGTTCTCGCCCGGGCCGCCTTCGAGGTGACGGTGAACCACCTGCTCGATGCGGCGATCCACGGCGAGGTCGACGAGCTGGACGGCGTCACGGAGAACGTCATCGTCGGAAAGCCGATCAAGCTCGGCACCGGCGACGTCGATCTCCGGATGAGCGCAAAGCAGATGACCGATGGCGGCGAGGCGAGCGACGCGAACCGATCTACGTCGGATGAGTCATCCGACGGAGGCGAGCGTCCCGCCGACGAGTAGTCGAATGCCCGTCACGCTCTCCGACGAGGCTCGGCAGTACATCGCGCTGTTCGACGAGGAGACCGACGTGACGGCGACGGACTGTCTCGTCGACGAGGAGTTCGATCGGATCGTCTTCGTCGTTCCGCCGGGAACGATGGGGAAGGCGATCGGTCCGGGCGGCGAGCGCGTCAAGCGCGTCGAGCGACGACTCGGTCGCGACATCGAACTGGTCGAGGACGCCGATCGCCCCGAGGATTTCGTCGCGAACGCCCTCGCGCCGGCGGCGGTGTACAACGTGACGATCAGCGAAAACGACGATACGGTCGCCTACGCGGAGGTCGATCGGGCGGATCGGGGTGTCGCGATCGGTGCCGACGGGCGGAGCATTCGGTTGGCCAGACGGCTCGCGGAGCGACACTTCGGGATCGCCGACGTCGAGTTGACGTAGGCGTCTCACGGTTCGGACTCCGGTTTCGATTCCGATTCCGCCTCGACGTAGATCCGACTCGCTTCGGGGAGCTGTTCGCGGACGGCTCGTTCGACGCGATCGATGGTCGCCTCGACGCCGGCGGTGTCGAGCGCGTCGTCGAAATCGACCTCACAGGCAACGAGTACCGACTCGGGGCCGAGATACATCGTCCTGAGTTCGACGATCGCCTCGACGCCCGAAACCGTCTCGATCGCCTCGAGCAGCTGTCGCCGTTCCCGTCGCGTGACCCCCTCACCGACCAGGAGTGCGCGGTTCTCCCAGGCTAACAGGAGCGCAAACCCCATCAACAGGAGGCCGATGATCGCGCTCGCAGCGGCGTCGTAGATCGTGTTGCCCGTGACGTCCGTGAGATAGATCCCCACGATTGCGGTCAACACTCCGATGATGGCGACGAAGTTCTCGGTTGCGGCGGTGATGAGTGGAGCGTCTTTCGTCCGGTAGAACGTCTCGATGAGAGAGGAGAACCCCTCGGATTCGGCTTCCTCGACGACTCCCAGATACGATTTGTAAAACGCGTAGCTCTCGAAGAGCAGCGCGACCCCGAGAACGACGTAGTTTATTCTCACGTCGACGTCACGGTACGGCGTTCCGAGGGCCGCGTACCCCTCTCGAACGGCGGCGTAGCCGGTGACACCGAACAGGAGGGCGGTGACGATGAACGCGAAGAAGTACTGCTCTTTCCCGCGTCCGAACGGGTGCTTTCGAGAGGAACCGAGCTTGCTCATTCGGAAGCCGAGGAGCAGCAGTAGCTGGTTGCCGACGTCGCTGAGCGAGTAGTAGACCTGACTGAGCATGCTCGCGTTGCCGGTCGCGAGCCACGCGAAGAACTTCGCGACCGCGATCGCGGTGCTGGCGAAAAGCGAGACCAAGACGACCGATCGAGTCGACGCCATCGATCGGGCGTTCGAGCCGAAACGTGTAGTTCGTTTCCCCACATCGGCGCTCGCGTCGTCGAAAAGGGACGCTTAAGTAGCTTCGTCGGAAAACTACGTGTACTATGGCGAACGGCAAGTACGCCGCGCGTAAGATCAAAAAGGACCGCCAGAAACACCGGTGGTCCGACTCCGACTACGCACGGCGCGCCCGCGGACTCGGCAAGAAGTCCGACCCCCTGGAGGGCGCCCCGCAGGGACGGGGCATCGTCCTCGAGAAGGTCGGAATCGAAGCAAAGCAGCCCAACTCGGCCATCCGAAAGTGCGTTCGGGTGCAGCTCATCAAGAACGGGAAGCAGGTCACCGCGTTCTGTCCCGGTGACGGTGCGATCTCGTTCATCGACGAGCACGACGAAGTGACGATCGCCGGCATCGGCGGTGCGAAGGGTCGTGCGATGGGTGACCTCTCGGGTGTCAACTACAAGGTCGAGAAGGTGAACGGCGTCTCGATGATCGAGCTCGTCCGCGGGAACGCGGAGAAACCGGTCCGATGAGCTCCGACGCCCCCGAACCGGAGGCGCCGGCGTCGACGGACGACGACCGCGTCTCCGCGAAGCTCTTCGGCGAGTGGGAGATCGACGAGATCGAATACACCGATCCCTCGACCCGCCGGTACATCTCCGTGACGCCGATCGCGCACACGATGGGTCGACACTCCGAAAAGCAGTTCAAGAAGTCCGAGGTCAGCATCGTCGAGCGGCTCATCAACCGCCTGATGCAGACCGAAGAGAACACCGGCAAAAAGCAGCAGGCGACTCGCATCGTTCGGGACGCCTTCGACATCGTCCACGAGCGGACCGAGGAGAACCCGGTGCAGGTGCTCGTCCGCGCCGTCGAGAACGCCGGACCGCGCGAGGAAACCGTTCGACTCAAATACGGTGGCATCTCCGTGCCGAAGGCGGTCGACGTCGCCCCCCAGCGACGGGTCGATCAGGCGCTGAAGTTCATCGCGCAGGGAACCCAGAGCTCGTCGTTCAAGACGCCGACCCCCGCCGCAGAGGCACTCGCGAACCAGATCATCGGCGCGGCGAACTACGACCTGCAGGCGTACCCGATCGGACAGAAGGAAGAACAGGAGCGCGTGGCGGCCGCCGCTCGCTGATCTCGCGCCGTCTTTTCGAACCACCGATCAGCACGTTTTAGCGACCGTCGTCCGATGGGCACGTATGGGACGGCGACGAACTCGCCGACAGCTCCTGGCAACGCTCGGAACGGCCGCTCTCGTCGGTGGTGCCGGCTGTCTCGACGACGGATCGTCGACGCCGACCGACGCGTCGCCAGTCGACTCGGCGTACGACCTTTCGGTCGACCACGACATAGAGCGCTGGGAGCGGTACGATCCCGACTGGGAGTCGCCGGAGACGGACCCGACCGACGCCGATCTCGCCGTCGAAACCGTGATCGAGGGATTGGAAATCCCGTGGGACATCGCCTTCGCCGCGAACGGCGAGTTCTTCCTCTCCGAGCGGATCGGACGGATCAGTCGTTACGAGGCCGGAACGCTCGAAGAGGTGACGCGTCCGGCGGACGTGATCGACCACGCGCGAGCGGCAGAGATGGACGTCGGCTACGACTGGTGGGCCGGAGGGAGCGAGGGCGGGTTGCTGGGGATCGCCGTCCACCCCAACTACCCCGACGTCCCGCTTCTGTACGCCTTTTATACCTACGAGACCGGAGAGGAGGAGTACCGAAACCGGCTGGTCTACTACGACGTGACAGAAGACGACCCCGACGAGACCGTCGTGATCGACGACATCGCGGGCAATCGGATCATCCACAACGGCGCCCGAATCGCGTTCGGTCCGCGGAACTACCTGTGGGTGACGACCGGCGACGCGGGCGAGGAGTCACTTCCGCAGCGGACGGACCGATTGGCCGGGAAGGTGCTTCGGATGGAGCCCGACGGGAGCGCGCCGGCGGAGACGCCGGGGTTCGACGATCCGCGGATATTCAGCTACGGGCACCGCAATCCGCAGGCGATCTCGTGGCTTCCCGACGGGACGACGATCGTCTCCGAACACGGCCCGGCGGCCCGCGACGAGGTGCTGCTCGTCGACGCCGGTGACAATCACGGGTGGCCGGACGTACGCGGGCCACCGGACGACGACGATTACGAGGCGTACGCCGACCACGAGGACGTAGCGCCGCCGCTCGTCAACACCGGTACCGAGACGTGGGCACCCGCCGGCGGTGTCTTCTACGGCGGCGAGGCGGTGCCGGCGCTGCGGAACCGGTTTCTCTCCGCCGGCCTCCGATCCCAGCGACTCAACGTCGTGAGTCTCTTCCGCGAGGAGTCGCCGGCGATCGGCGGGAGGGTCCACGACGGCCCGTGGACCCATCCCGACTACGACGCGGTCTCTCACCAGCTGTTCGAGCACGAACTCGGACGGCTCAGACACGTCGAGTGGGCGCCGGACGGATCGCTGTACGCGATCACGTCGAACCGGGACGGCCGAAGCGAACTTCCGGAGGAGGATAGCTTTCCGAGAGAGGGCGACGATCGGCTCGTTCGGATCGTCCAGCGCTAGTCGGCGGCTTGCTCGTTGCCGAGGACGTAGTCGCGGGTCGCGTCGACGAGCGTCTTCCGGTACTGGCTCTCGTCCGGATCGGCGGCGAGCGACCGGAACCGTCTCTTGAACGTCTCCAGCGGGACGTTCGGGGCGTCGGCGCTCGCGGCCCGCGCCAAATCGTAGAGCCGGTGGTCGTCGTCGATCGCGTCGTGGCGCTCGAGGAGGGCGAGCGCGAAGGCGGCGTTGACCGCGGTGATCTCCGGATCGGCGGCGCTCGTCAGCCGGTTCCACTCGCCGGGTGCGGTGGGCGGCGAATCGGCGAGTGCCGCCGCGAGCGACGACTCGAAGAACGCGACGAGTTTCCTCGAGGGGCCGATGTCGAGCGTGATGTCGTCGGCGTAGATGTCCTTCATGTGGTTGGCGATCTGATAGCAGTGCGATAGCTTTCGGCGTTCGACGCTCCGCCCGGCGAGCGCCAGAAAGAGTGCCTCTTCGGTCGACTGCCGGTGGGACGGGTGACCCTCCTCGTAGCGCGCCATGTGTGCGAACTCGTGGAGTGCGAGTTCCCTCCCCATCGCGCTCGTCGCTGCTCGTCGCGAGACGACGAGCTCGTGTCGATCGTCGTAGTGACCGGCGACCGTCCGCTCGTCCGGGTTCTCCCTGACGCGAACGATGACCGGTAGCTCGAGGTCGTACTCCGTGCCGAAGAGGTCCCTGGCGCTCAGGAACGGCTCGGCCGGGCCGGGACCCGTCACGCGAACGTCCATGTGTTTGTGTACCATGGGTCGGCCGCGTATGACTCTTGTGTAGCCGGAAAGCGGCTACAGAGGTCGCGTCTCTCCGCGCTCTCGCGGCGAAGCGCCATCCGAAACGTTTCAGCTCGTTCGGGGTTTCCGGGCGTTTGCTACCGCTCTTCGTCCGGAACTTCGAAACACTACCCTTTTCACGGTGCTACGGAAAATACTCTGTATAATGGGCCGACGCAAGAAGATCGTACAGGAGTGCGAACGGTTGATGGACAACCCGGAGAACATCCGGAACATCGCCATCGCCGCTCACGTCGACCACGGGAAGACGACGCTCTCCGACAACCTGCTCGCGGGCGCCGGCATGATCGCCGACGAAAGCGCCGGCCAGCAGCTCGCGATGGACACCGAAGAGGACGAACAGGAGCGCGGCATCACGATCGACGCCGCGAACGTTTCGATGACTCACGAGTACGAGGGGACGAACCACCTCATCAACCTCATCGACACCCCCGGCCACGTCGACTTCGGCGGGGACGTCACCCGCGCGATGCGGGCCGTCGACGGGGCGCTCGTGGTCGTCGACGCCGTCGAGGGGGCGATGCCCCAGACCGAGACCGTGCTCCGACAGGCGCTGCGCGAGGGCGTAAAGCCCGCGCTGTTCATCAACAAGGTCGACCGCCTCATCTCCGAGCTCCAGGAGGGGCCCGAGGAGATGCAGCAGCGGCTCATGGGCGTCATACACGACGTCAACGAGTTGATCCGCGGCATGACCGAGGACATGGACGACATCGACGACGACTGGACCGTCTCCGTCGAGGGCGGAACGGTCGGTTTCGGCTCCGCGCTCTACAAGTGGGGCGTCTCGATGCCGTCGATGCAGCGAACGGGGATGGACTTCGCCGACATCATCGATCTGGAACAGGCACAGAAGCGCCAGGAGCTTCACGAGAAAACCCCGCTCGCGGACGTCGTTCTCGACATGGTCTGTGAGCACTTCCCGAATCCGCTCAACGCTCAACCGCGGCGTATCCCGCGCATCTGGCGCGGCGATCCCGAAAGCGAGATCGCCATCACGATGCGCGATGTCGATCCCGAGGGCGAGGTCGTCTTCATGGCGACGGACATCTCGATGGACCCGCACGCCGGCGAGATCGCGA
>SKTU01000064.1 GCA_007122455.1 Haloarculaceae archaeon
GTCCACGGTCGTCTCGAATCTGGCGCTTCCTTCGGTGGGTTCCGGCTCGAGGGTCGGCTCCGGTTCCGGTTTCGATTCCGGTTTCGATTCCGGCTGTGACTCCTGCTCTCCATCCCCTCGATCGTCGTCCGGCTCCTCGCTCTCCGAGCTGTCCTCGCCACCGTAGAGCGCAACGCCGCCTATCAGTGCGAGAGCTGCCACACCTCCGCTGAGCGCTTTGCGGCGGGTCGGCATCGTCAGCACTCACCCAGTTCGTATCCGATCGGATCGATGTCGTACGACGGTGCGCCCTTCGCTCCACCGGGTGGCTCCTGTACCGTCTCGCCGCCACCGCTCACGAACGTGTACGTCGTCTCGTCACCGTGGCCGCTGTGTTGCCACTCGAGTTCGACACAGACGTCTTCGTCGTTCCCGTTGAATATCGTTGCGACGGTGCCGTCCGTCGTGATGACGATGTTGTCGAGAACACCGACGATCTCGTCCTCGGAGTAGACGACGACGGCCGTCGCTTCGTCGGTCGACTCTGAGGTGAGCGTGTGGCCGAGTACGTCGGTGACGGCCATCCGAAGCGTGAACGAGAACTCGAACGTCTCGATCTCTCCCTCCTCGACCTCGAACGTCTCGGATTCGAAGGTCGAAACGAGGTTCGTGCTCGGGAGCTGGAGCTCGACGGTACCCTCGTACTCGTCACCGGAGAGTTTGATCTGGTGGGTGGAGGCGTTCTGGACGGTTTCGCCTCCGTGGGTGACGTCGAGCGCCGCGTCAACTACGTCGGCGGGTGCATCGAGGCCGCTCCACGACGCGTGCGTGTGGATCCGCTGTATCCACAGCTCCTCGAGCTCGCTGGAGTCCGTCTCGATGTGGGCGTCGCTCACCGTGAACTCGTCCACCGACGCCTGTGCCGTTGCCGTGCCGGATCCCACACCGCTAACGACAACCGCACCGATCGCGGTTACACCGTATAGCAGCTGTCTTCGTCTCATGGCTGGACAACTCCATATCACTCGTCGTCGTAGTCGGTGGCGGACTCGTCTTCGTCGCTGAGCTCTCCGGAGCCACCGCCGGAGACCTCCGCTCCGAGGTTGGTGATCCCGAGATCGGTGTCACCGGAGACGGACTCCTCGATGTAGTTGCCCCGTACGTCCGTGACGACCGCAGTCAGGGTGAACAGGAGGTCGAAGTTCTCCGTGACGTCCTCTCCATCGTAGAGCTCCTCCGATTCGACCTCGAACGCGTCCTGGCCGAACACCTCAACGAGGTCCACGTCGTCCATCGTCGCGGTGACGCCGGTTTCGTTCGAGTAGCTCGGCTCGAGCTCCTCAACCGACGCCGTTCCGATCTCGACCGGATCGCCGCCGTCGAGAGCGACTTCGAGCGTCCATTCGACGGATTCGACTGGGTGGTCGAAGTTCTTCCACGTCGCGATGACGTTGATGTTCTCGACGGTGAGACTGCTGATGCGACCCGATTGCGAGTCGATCTCGTACGTCTCGTCGATTCCGAACAGTCCCGTCTCCGCTTCGGCGGCGACTGTCCCCGTAAATGCGACGGCCCCGATGCCTGCCGCAGCGATTCCACCTGCTCCAATCAGCATTTGGCGGCGTTTCATGGTTTTTGACCCCGCCCACACCGGTCGTGCGTCCAACGCTCGGTTAGATGATTCCCGGAGTCTGGGCGATGGTAGCGAACAGCCCCGATAACCGCTTTGTAAATGGCAGTATACGTTCCTACAACCGCCGTTTTCTCGACTTCCAGCGTGTTACTAACCGCACGGAGGGTTCGCCATCGAGCTCATCGAATCGGCCGACGCCAAGAGTGCAGTCGCCGACGTGGTGGGGCGAACGTCCCGCTCTCGAGAGTGGGACGAACGTCGAGTCGGCTCGCGTGGGTAGGCTGTCCCTGCCGACGCGAACGCCGTGATTTATAAGCGACGACCGCAGAGCGGAGATAGATGCATCGTCGGCTCACCGTCGCTGTCGTCGTGTTCCTCGCGGGGATCCTCGCCGACGCCGCCTCGACGTACGTGGCCGTCTCGTCCGGTCGGTTCGTCGAGGGATCGCCGGTCGGCCGGTATTTCGTTCGGCGGTACGGCCTCGTCGCGGGGATGGTGGCCACGAAACTGGTGGGGATGGTCGTGATCGCAATCCCCGTCGCCGTCGCCCGTCGGGATCGGCTGACGGTGCTCGTGGTGATGCTCGGCGGCGTCGGTCTCCTCTCGTTCGGCGCGGCGCTCCGGAACGTCCTGCTCTTCGCGGGCGTGATCGGCTGACGGAAACGCGCAATACGCGGACTCTTCCGACGCGACGCCCAAACGGAACGCGTGATCGATCGTGCGAACCGGCCGAGTTCGGACTCTGTGAGCAGACGGCGGTTCGTCCGCGGCGCGGTGTGTTTCGGTGTGCTCGGCTCCGTTTCGGGCTGCTTCGACGTCGAGATCGACGAGCGCGTCGATCGCGTCGACGACCGATCCGGGGACGAACCATCGGAGGAGACGGTTACACCGCCGGACGAGCGGGTGGCTGCGTACGAACGGGCGATCCACGAGCGAGTCAACGAGGTCCGACGGGACCGGGACGTCGACCCGCTCGCGTACAACGAGGCAATCGCCACGGTTGCGCGCGAGCACAGCGCTGACATGGCCGAGCGGGAGTATTTTTCCCACGAGTCACCGGACGGCGAGGGGCCCGCAGACCGACTGGCGGAGTTCTTTCCGGGACATTGCCGCGGCGTCGGCGAGAACATCGCGAACGTGAGAGAGGAGGGCGATCCGCAGTCGCTCGGGGAACGGGTCGTTTCCCTGTGGATGGACTCCCCGGGCCACCGCGAGAACCTCCTACGGACGATGTTCGACGAGGAAGGGTTCGGCGTCCACGTCGCCGACGATCGCGTCGTCGTCACCCAGAAGTTCTGCGCGACGGGGTAGCCGACCGCCCGAACTCGATCCGGAGGGAACTGTCGCCGACTGCCCGGCGATGGCGACTCCGAATACGGGATCCGTAATTGGCCGAATATTTATGTATGACACATATAAATTAATTGCAAGAAAATATGCAAAGTTTGGTGAAAGTGGTGACGGAACGGGTAATTCAAACGACCAATTCGTACGTCCCCGACCCCGCTCCCTTCCTCGCCACGGTTCTCGGCGTCGTCGCCGTCGCCATCTCCCTTTGGCTCTTCGTCAACTGGTTCCGCCGTCCGATGGGTGAGCGGCTGAAACCCGTTCTCGCAACGCGCGAGGAGATCGCCATTCTCCTCCATCCCAACCCCGACCCGGACGCGATGGCGTCCGCGATGGGGCTCGCCCACCTCGCTTCGACCGTCGACACGGAGTGCACTATCCAGTACTCCGGTCAGATTCGGCATCAGGAAAACCGCGTCTTTCAGAACGTGCTCGATCCCGATATCGAACAGATCTCTCGCGCGGACGAACTCGCGGCAGACGACGTCGTCCTCGTCGACCACGACGCTCCCCGCGGATTCGAGGGATCGGAGACGATCATGCCCGTCGCCGTGATCGACCACCACCCCGGAAACGGGACTGGGCTCGAGTTCACCGACAAGCGAACCGACTACGGAGCGTGTGCCAGCATCGTCGCCGAATACCTCCGGGACGTCGGTGCGACGCCGGTCGACGACGACGCGGATGGGGAGCTCACGAGCGGGGACGACACCGTCCCGACGAACGTCGCCACGGGACTCATGTACGGGATTCACTCCGACACGAACCGGTTAACGTCGGGAGTCTCCGGCGCCGATTTCGACGCCGCTTCCTATCTCTGTCGGGGGGTCGACGAGACGCTCCTCGACCGCATCGCCAGCCCGGAGGTCGACACCGAAGTTCTCGACATCAAAGCCCGTGCCATCTCCAACCGCGACGCGCGCGGCCCGTTCGTCGTCAGCGACGTCGGCGGGATCAGCAACGTCGACGCCATTCCCCAGGCTGCGGACGAACTCGTCCTCCTCGAAGGGACGACCGCGGCCGTCGTTCACGGCTCCCGAAACGGGACGATCCACGTCTCGGGCCGTTCCCACGACGACCGCGTCCACATGGGTGAAGCGCTGGAGAACGTGGCGGCCGACGTGGCTGACGCGAGCGCCGGCGGTCACTCCCGCATGGGAGGGGCGGAGTTCCCCCTCCTCGAACTCGCTACCGACGGCGGTAGCGAGCCGCTGGAGGGGCCACCGCCCGAATTCACCGACGACCTCTTCGCCGCACTCGAAGGTGATGTCTGAGCATGACCAACCGAACCGACACGACTCCGACTCTCGCACGGCCCGCCATCCGACAGCTCGTTCCAGTTCGGGGTGACGAAGGGTGAGCCTCGCAGTGCTCTGCGGTCATCCGGAGGAACGATTCAAGTTCGCGATCGGTCTCCTCGCCGGAGCCGTCGTCGCGCTCCCCGTGAACGTCCTCAATCTGACGAACTGGCAGTACTCGCTGGAGTTCGGCTACGTCCTCGTCGCGGTTCTCGTCGGGTGCATCGCGTTCCGAAGGCGAGCCTTCGTCGTCGGAGCCGGCTGCTCGGTCCTTCTGGTTAGCCTTCCACAGGCTCTCGCCGCCGTTCGCCCGACGCCGATGACGAACTGGCACGTCTCCGCAGGGATACTCTGGCTGATCGCGCTGGCGATCCTCGGCTGTCTGTATCTCATGCGGGAGGCGGAAACCCGAACGGACGCCGACATCGACGTTCACTGGCTGTTCCGCTCGCAGAACTGACCCACGTCCCGACAGTTCCCTATTCGCCCCGTCGTTTTATGATTCGGGGTGCCCGACGGTAACGAATGCAGCTCGAAGCGATCGCGATCGACATCGGGACGAGTCGGCCGCTCGTCCTGTTGAACACGGACGACGCCGACGAGCTGGGCGCACAGCCGCTCGATCGCGTCCACATCGAACAGGACGGCACGGCGACGACGGGGATCGTCAAGCGAACCGACGAACTGGTGACGCGAGGCACTGCCGGAATGACCGAGCCGCTCCATCGTATTCGCGGGCCGGTCGACGTGACGATTGCCGGAACGCCCCGCTCGGTCCGGTACGTCCGCAAGAAACTGGACGACGTCGAGCTCCAGTTCGCCGAGCACGAGACGATCGTCCGCGACATCCACGACAACCGCCTGTCGGACGTCGAGTTGAGCGCGTACGTCTCGGCCGTCTACGCCAACGGCCTCTCGCTCGAGGAGACGAAACATCTGACCGAAACGATGAGCGAGATCGGTCAGCAGCTGACGTGGGATCGGCACCCGATCGCGGACAAACACTCGATCGGTGGCGTTGCCGGCAACTGCGTGACGCCGATCATCGTCGCCATCGTTGCCGAATCCGGACTGACGATGCCGAAGACGTCCTCCCGTGCGGTGACGTCGCCGGCCGGGACGGCCGACGTCATGGAAGTCCTCTGTGACGTCGAGTTCACGACCGACGAGATCACCGACATCGTCACCGCGACCAACGGCTGTCTCGTCTGGGGTGGCGGAGTGGAGCTCTCGCCGGTCGACGACGAACTCATCCGCGCCGAGAACCCCCTCTCCATCGATCCGAAGGGGATCCTGATCGCGTCGGTGCTCTCGAAGAAGCGAAGCGTCAGCTCGACGCACCTCGTGATCGACATCCCGTACGGTGAGGGTGCGAAGGTCGAGAGCCTCGTCGCGGCGCGCGCACTCGCCGACGACTTCAAACGCGTCGGCACGCATCTGGTGATCGACGTCCAGTGCGCGATCACCCACGGGGCCGAACCGATCGGCTACGGCATCGGCCCCACGCTCGAAGCCAGGGACGTACTCGCAGTGCTCGAGGGGGGTGGTCCCGAGGAACTCCGCCTGAAGTCGCTGGAACTCGCCGACATGCTGCTCGAGCACTGCGGCGTCGACGCTTCAGCCGCCGACATCGTCGACTCCGGTCGGGCGCTCGAGCGGTTCCGACGGATCGTCGCCGCCCAGAACGGCGATCCCGACGTTACGGCGGACGACCTCGAACCGGGTCCGGAGGCGACGACCGTCCACGCCGACCGGGTCGGCATCGTCACCCGCATCGACAACAGACAGCTCAGCGACCTGGCGCGACGCACCGGCGCTCCCCGCGACAGCGCCGCCGGCATCGTGATTCACCGGGCCATCCGGGAGGAGGTCGACGTCGGCGATCCGCTCTACACGCTTCACGCCGAAACGCCGGCGAAGCTCACCGAGGCGGAGACGCTCGCCGAGCGGCTCGAACCGATCCGCGTTCGACACAAAACGGACGCACTCGTCGAACGCCGCTAGTCGGGGTCGATCCGTTGACGGTGTGTCCGGTTCGTTCACGGGACCGGTCGCTGCTCGGAGGACGTCTCAGAAATACCGCGTCACGATCTTCTCGGCGGTCCGGGCAGCTAACGCCTGCCCCGTGTTGGTCGGGTTCGGGCCGCCGACGCCGTTGGCGAGCGCGCTGTGGTCGGCGACGAAGAGGCGATCGACCGCGTACGCCTCACACGCCTGATCGAGGACCTTCCCCATCCGCATCGTGCTGTGGAGGTGAAGCGCCGTCGGCGGCGAATCAGAGCGGTGGACGTGCGAAGCCCCGGCCTCGCGGAGTATCTCCGTCGCGATCTCCGCCAACTCGTCGCGTCGCCGGCGATCCGCTTCGCTCGGCGCGTAGTTGACGAGTGGGATCGGTCCGTGTTCGTCCTCGGCGCCCTTCTGGACCGACACCCCGTTTCGCTTCATCGGCCGGTCGTCGCTGACGACGAGTACCTGTATCATTCGGCGGTAGTTCGAGAGGATCCGCTTGAGCTCCGTTCCGGCCAGCCGACCCATCGTGTCCCAGGGCGCATCCTCGGTGTCGTTCTGGAAGGAAAACCCCGAGGCGCTGGCACCGAAGCCGAGAATCGCACCGATCCCGGGCGTCGTCCCGACCGTCTGGAGCATCCCGAGTCCGGGATAGTCGAACCGGGCCGCGATGTTTTCACCCTCGTGTTGATCGATCGTCGGCTTGCCGAGCGTCGCCTCCAGTTCGTCGGCCTTCCACAGTCCCATCACGTTGTCCCCGAAGTGGATCGTCAGTCCCCGACCGACCCACTCGTTTTTCGGGAGGTCGGCGTTCATCCAGAGTCGTGGCGTCTCGATGGCTCCGGCCGCCAGGACGACCACCTCCGCCCCGACCTCCGTCGTGGTTCCGGACCACGTGTCCCGGAAGGTCACGCCGGTGGCCGTCGGTCGATCCCCGAGATGCGTCTCCGTCGTCACGTCCACGACGAACGCGTTCGGCCGGATCGTGACGTTGCCGGTCCGCATCGCCGCCGGGACGAAGCTGACGTTGCTCGCCCGCTTGGCCTTCTCCTCGAAGGGAGCCCCCCTCGGATGCGGGCTGCCGGTGATATCGCCGAGCCCGAGGGTGTGCCCCGTCACGTCCGGATAGGTGAAATCCCCGTCGTAGTCACCGTCGACGTGGAGACGATCGTCGGGCTGCCTGATGGCGTTTGGCTGTGGGCGGTAGCCGGGCCTCGTGACGTTCATCTCGTCGATGAACTCCCAGCCGGCGGCCGCAGCCCCCCGGAAGAACAGCTCCTCCTTGGCGGTGACCGGAGCCGGCTGAACGTCGCACAGCTCCTCGACCTCCCGGTAGTACGGGAGCAGGTCGGCGTATTCGATGGGCCAGTGGTCCTGTTCGTCGATGGCGGCGGGGTACGCCCGCGGGTGACAGCCGGTGTAGTGCAGCGTCGTGCCCCCGACGCCCGCACACTGCAGGATCGCGCCGTCGCCGGGGAATTTCCGCATCCAGAATCCCCGTTCGTCGTCGGCGGGGCCGAACAGGAGTCTGTTCACCATCTCGAACTCGCGGGTGCTGAACTGCTCGTCGAGCAGTTCGCCACTCAGATCTTCGACGTCGGAGGACGCCTCGGCACCCGGTTCCGTGTGCGGGTTGGGCCACTTCTCGTTGCCGTGAAACGGCCCGGCTTCGATTATCAGCACGGAGAGGCCCGCTTCCGCGAGCTTCCACGCCGCCACCGGGCCGTCCCCGCCCGCTCCGACGACGACGACGTCGTAGCTGTCGGCGACCACGTCAGTCGCCTCCCTCGGGGTACGGCTCCTCGTAGTCGTCGGTGTCGTATTCGTTCTCCCGGAACCGTCCGGGTGCCTCGAGCAGGGAGACGGGCGCGTCGCCGCGGTCGTCGATCGTCGTCCAGACGTCACCCGATCCGAGCGGTCCGGTCTCCGTCCCGAGGTAGCCGCGCAGACACGGGTAGCCGTTCGAGAAGCCGGGGAAGCCGGTCTGTCGCCACCCCTGCACCGTCGTCGGGTCGTTCGCGTGGTCCTGTCCGAACGGCATCCGCGTGACGTCCGGGTAGCCCTGCCACTCGCTGTAGTAGATCAGCTCCGCGAAGCCGACGACGAGCTGGCCGACGAGCCCGCCGTCGAACTCGACGAACCTGCCGTTCCGGAGAGTGACCTGCGCCTCGATCTCGTCGAGTACGTTGATCGCCCGCAGGCGATCTTTGGGTGACAGTCTGGCGAAGGGGCCGGCGACGTCCGCGATCCGTGCGGGGGAGACGTCGGTTCCGTCGAACAGCTTCACCGGCCACTCGTCGCTCGGTTCGTCGCGGTTGTTGCCTCGCGCGATCAGCTTCAGCGCCGCCGCGTCGAGGACGTTCGCGACCGGCTTCACGAGCTCGACGTTGCGGCGGGTTCGGGGGAGGCCGAGCTGGAACCGGTGGTCGACGTAGATGGCGACGAACTCCGCCAGCCCGACGTCGTTCCCCCCGGGGACGTGGTCGGCTCCGATCTCGGCCTCCAGCTCCGGCGTGTTCGGCAACACGGCGTCCACGGCCGCACGGAACGTCACGCGCGTGTGGAGGTCTCCCGGTCGATCGGCGCACTTGCGACCGAGAACCCGACGGCGGATCGTGCGTATCCACCTCGCCTTCTCCGCGAGGAACGTCCGCACTCGGCGAAGCGCATTCTTCTGGTACATGGTAACGAATCACATCAAGCTACGAAATACGTTTTGACGGCCCGTCAGTCGAGTTCCGATTCCTCGAGAACGTCGATCCCGTTCGCCTCCCAGATCTCCGTCGCGTTTCGCATTCCGATCGGGACGTTGAGCCCAACCTTGTCGAGGTGGCTGGCGGGGTGTTCGACCGGGCACAGTTCGAAGTGCGGACAGACGGCGAACCCGTTCGGGTGGAAAAACCCCCGCACGTGAGTCTGCCAGAAGCGTCCCTCGCGATCGAGCGATTCGATGCGACGCATGTTGAGCACCTCCTCGCCGAACTCCTCGTGGACGTAGTAGTAGGAGATGACGTTCCACGTCGCGAAGTGGTTCCGCGCGAGCACTTCCTTGACGTGCTGTCTGTCGGAATCGAGGATCTGATACGGGTGGGTGGCCTCGATGCGGAAGAACCGCTGGCGGAGCGTGCGCTGGAACCCGCGTTCGATGCGATGCCACGGAAGGCGGGCCAGCGTACCGCCTATTCGGCCCATCCTGTCCGGACGCTCCCGCGTCGTATCGCTTCGGTCACCTATGGTTATTTGTGACACACTAACACAACTCTATCTACTGTTAGTTCTCACGGAGCAAAGCCGTTGTGCCAACACCACCTCCGATGGCCGATCGTTCGGCCGCCGAAGTTCTCACGCGGCGAGAACTAGCAGTGGTCTGGACGGTCCCGCGCAGTCACGCTCGCAGTTCCTCGGTCTCTGGCTCGTCGGCCTCGCCCCGCGTCAGTTCCGCCGCTCGCCGAAAGCCGAGGAACAGCAGGACGCCACCGGCCAGTCCGGTCGCGACGAAATCCAGCGGCCAGTGCCACGGATACGGTGACGGGGGATCGCTGACACTCGCCGGGAGATCCTCCAGAACTGGGATGTACCAGTAGAGGTAGGCCACGAGGTAGAACCCCCCGATGACCGTCCACAGCCAGTCGGTGCGCCGGAGCCACTCACTAGCGGTCATAGCCTAAAAAGGCGCGTAGAGGTGTTAAACCCGCGCTATCGTCGAATCGGTTGCGGTCACTCGGCCGCCGTTCCGCGCTTCGTCGCGAGGTAGGCGACGACGACGATCGCCGCCAGGAACAGCAGGCTGAACGCGACCGAGCGCCACGGGCTCGCTCGGTCTTTCTCTTTGTCGTCTTCGGCTTCGGCTTCGTCCTCGTCGCGCCACGTCGCCGATCGGGCGGCGAGGTAGTCGTCGACGGAGCCGTCCGCGACGACGTCGAATGACGCCCGCCCCGCGAACGCGAACGGTTCGAGCAGCGACCCCAGGACGGCGGCGAACAGCTCCGCGTTCTCGGCACTCTCCCACTCGTACAGTTCGAGGAACTCCCCCGGTCGCTCGCCCGCGAGCCAGAGCTTCCGCCTGAATCCCGGCATTCCGACGAAGAACGGCGTCGCGACGTTCGCGAACGGGTCGAACAGCACCTCTCGAAGCGCCGCCCCCTTCGTCCGGTTCGTCACTTCCACCTCGAAGACGAGAATCGCGCCATTGCCCGAGCTCTCGTCGGATCCCTCGAGCGTCGTCTCACGATAGACAACGAACGCGTCGCCGTCCGGCATCTCGAGGACGTCCCCGAGCCGATCCCGTGGAAATTGGACGCGGTCGGTGAGGAGGTACTGTACTGAGCGGATCGCCGCCCGTGCGAACGTGAGTGCGGTTCGGAGTTTCATACGTCGGTCATCGATCGAAGGGTGCGCTGCATCCGCGGGTTCGTCCCGTCGAGTCGCCGCGGTTCTCGATCCGATCGGTCCGTCAGTAGATCGTCGTCCGTTCACTTAACTGAACTGCCGATCTCTCCTCAGCGGGACTGAGCGACACTCACGGGGATTCAGGCTGGCCTCGAGGATAAATATAAGTACGTGGAGGCGAACCGAACCGAGACGAGATCCTCGGAACTCGATACCGGCCCAATGGATAGGTACCATCCACCGCACCGGCGCTCAGGAATGAAGCGAACAGGGACTGACGAGCGACGCCACGTCCGGGCGTGAGACGTATGGTCGACCTGCCAACAGTCGTTCTGTTCTTCGTCGCGGTCGTTGCGAGCTTTTTTGCGGCCTGGACGATCGGCGCGGGATCGACGGGCGCGACTCCGTTCGCTCCTGCGGTGGGGGCGAACGCGATCACGACCATGCGAGCGACGTTCGTCGTTGGATTGCTCGGATTTCTCGGCGCGGTCGTCCAGGGAGCGGCCGTCACCCAGACCGTCGGGGAAGGGTTGATACGAGGCGTGACGCTGTCGCCGCTGGCGGCGACGATCGCGCTCTTCATCGCGGCAGCGTACATCGCCGCGGGTGTGTTCAAGGGGTATCCGATCGCGACGGCGTTCGCCATCACGGGAAGCGTCGTCGGCGTCGGGTTGGCGATGGGAGGTGATCCCGCGTGGCGAGAGTACTCGGAAATCGGCCTGTACTGGCTGTTGACGCCGATCGTCGGCGTTCCGGCTGCCTACGTGACGACGAAGCTCCTCCGAAGCAAGATCAGAGAAACCATCTCCACGGGTGCGCTGGCGGCCACCGTCGGCGTCGTCATCGCGAACATGGAGTTTCTCTTCCTCGGGCCATCGGGCGAGCAGTCGTCGGTCGCAGCCGTCGTCGCTTCCTCCCTGCCAGTTCCACGAACGATCGGCGTCCTGACGGTCACCGCGATGATCGCGGGGAGCCTCGCTGTCGTCGTGGCGCGAGCCGTCGCGAACGATCCGATCCGATCCCAACGGTGGTTTCTCCTGTCGATGGGCGCACTGGTTGCGTTCACCGCTGGCGGCGGCAAGGTCGGTCTCGCCGTCGGACCACTCGTTCCGCTGTTCGACCCCTTGCTCGGGACAGCAACCGTCGGTTTGGTACTGGTATTCGGTGCCATCGGCATCCTCCTCGGAACGTGGATGGCCGCTCCTCGTATGATCAAGGCGCTCTCGCAGGACTATGCCGATCTCGGCCCGCGACGCTCGATCGGCATCCTCATCCCCTCGTTCGTAATCGCCCAGATCGGGATCTTCTACGGCATACCGATGTCGTTCAATCAGATTTTCATCAGCGCGATCGGCGGAACCGCGCTCGCAGCTGGAAGTGCCGGAATGAGCAGAAAGAAGTTCGTTTACACGGCCCTCGCGTGGATCGGCTCGCTCGTCTTCTCGCTCGTAATCGGCTACGGCATGTACGTGGGCGTCAGCGCGGCAGTCGGCATCGATTGACCACGGGTATACGTTGTGAAAATACGTAGCTTCACCATCTCTCCACTCCCACCGATCCCATGCAACTCGGCATCTTCACGGTTGACGACGAACGCGACGGCCGGATCGGTCGAATCGAGGGGGAAACCATCGTCGACGTCACTGACTCGGTCGATACCTTCGCGACCGCTCTCCAGCGAATGACCGACGGCGAACCGATCGCTGTCCCGGATGCCGCGACGACCTACTCGATCACGGACGTCCAGTTGCGTCCGCCGACAACCGTCGAGAACGAGGCGTTCGCGATCGCGTTGAACTACGCCAGCCACATCGAGGAGAAATCCGGAACCGAGACAGTCGAACGGCAACAGCGGGCTGTTCCGGAGACGCCCTACTTCTTTCACAAACTCTCGCGGTCGCTCATCGGCCACGAGGCACCGATCAACTACTACAGCGACGTGACCCAGGGGCTCGACTACGCCGCAGAGCTCGCTGCGGTGATCGGAACGCCCGCACGCCGCGTCGCCCGCGAGGAGGCACTCGAGTACGTCGCCGGCTACACCATCCTGAACGACACCGCCGCCTACGACGTCCAGAACGTCTCCATGGGTTCGACGTCGTGGATCGATTGGTATTCGGCGAAATCGATGGACGACACCACGCCGGTCGGGCCGTGGGTTGTCGCCGCCGACGAGGTCGGAGACCCCCACGATCTCTCGATCCGTTCGACGGTGAACGGAGAACTGATGCAGGACGGCTCGACCGCGGCGATGATCCGGGGCGTCGACGAGCAGGTCGCGTTTCTCTCGACGCGGACGACCCTCCGCCCGGGTGATCTGATCGCGACCGGCACCCCCGCGGGCGTCGGCACGTTTCAGGATCTCTCGCTGTCGGACGGCGACCGGATCGAGATCGAAATCGAAAACGTGGGTCGTCTCGAGAACACTGTTCTGGACGTCGACGCCTGATCCGTCGGGATGTGGTCGAACGAGACGACGGCGGCAACGGTGACTCGATCGGCTCCAGGACCGACACCGACGCTCGCCTTTCGAGTTCCTGCTCGGAAGAGAGCGCACCTGAAGAACTGCGTTAGGACACCGCCGTCAGTCTCTCGGCCCGGCCTCGTCGATGGTCTCCTCGCGGAATGGGTCGAACCTGACGTTCGCGACGCCCGGGTCGAAGCCCTGGGAGATAGCGTCGCCGTCCCCACCGGCAGGCTGTCCCGTCTCGGGATCGGTGAACGGTTCCGTCGGTTTCCCGAAACTCGACGGGCCGTTGGCCGCTCCCCAGAAGGTATCCGTCGCTACCACCGGAACGTCCGTGACGTATGGGCCACCGTGTTCCCGCAGGTCGGTGGCGACGTTTTGAACCCCGTACTGTCGGTTTCGACAGATCGCGTTGTCGATGAGGTGAGTGCTGTTAAAAATCTCTCCGGACTGGCGGACGCCGATGTCGTTGTCGATGATCCGGTTCAGTCGCAACGTCGTGTCAAATGATTCTAACAATACGCCGACGTTGTTTCCACTGAGACGGTTGTGTTCGAAGGTGATATTTACGGGGCTCGGAACCCAGTAGCCGTGCGGATCGCCGAAGATCGCGGTTCCCGTTTCGTTCTCCTCGAAGCAAGAATCGGTTACGTCGACATCGTGTGCACCATCTACCAGTATCAGTCCCCGCCCGTTGTTTCGCACAGTGGTCGCCGACAGAGTGATTCCCTGCACGTACGCCAGGGCAATTCCGGTCTGGAACCCACTCACTTCGACGCCTTCGATCCGCACGCTTTTGATCTGATGGTAGTCCGGAACGTCGACTTCTCCGGGATCTTCGAGAAGCCCTTCCCCGGAGACGAAGATTCCTCCACCGGCCCTACGTTCTTCGGTCCCGACTCGATGCCCACGTCCTCGGAGTACGACGTCGTCCGAGACGATCGCGATGCACGGCCCGTCTCCGTCAGGCTCGATATCGTCGACGAGTTCGTACTCCCCAGGCTCGTCGATCACGACACACGAGTCGATCTCCGTCGGGTTCTCGTCGTCGACGCTCTCGCTCACGGTGTCGCTACGCTGTGCGTACGCGCCCGCAGCCCCGACCCCCGCGATGCCGATCGTCGAGAGGAATGTCCGGCGACCTTGTGACCGAACCGGCTGCCAGTACGTCCGCGTCCGATCTCTGGTCTCGTTTTCCGCTGTACGGTTCCTCGCTTCCTCCTCCGCGTCTTCTCCGGTCATCTCGTTGAAGTACAGGGAAACCCGCTCTTTTTCTATTAACTAGCTAATGACTCGAGGCCGTATGAGTTTACTCACCTACTAATCGGCTCCCGCTCGTTCCACTGTTTTGCTACCCTTCGCGGAGAATCGCAAGAGGAGACGCTATGGGTCCCCGACTGGTGCGTTACTCGAGAAACTCGCAGACGAATCGCCGTACCGTGAGTCCCTCTGTGGGGGCGAAATTTGCCATGCTGTCCCCCCGGGTTGTGAACCTTGCCGAGACGTGCTCGCTCCGCTGTGTTCTCGGGTTGTGACTTCCAGAGTTCAAATCGCGGTCGAGAGTATTTCCACCGCTTCTTCCGGCCGCAGGAAAATACCGCTTCCCAATATTTGTACCACCTTCCACGAGAAAACAGATCACTTCAAGTCGAACAGTTCGATGAACTGCGAAACGCTGCGCGGCATGACGACTTCTGTACAGAAATTGTCTGCCGCGTTGGTGAGACCTTAGACGGGAACCGTGACTGCTACAAGATCGGAGCAACGATACGCAATAATTTGCGGAGAGATAGAACTATTGTGCTTGGACGAATACTGTCGTGCATGTCTCCCGAGGGGACGTCCAACGACGAACCCGAGTGGGTAGGGACGTGGAAGGATCATGCGTCGGCGTTCGATCGAGTGACGTCGGTCACGATGACGCTCTCGAAGTTCCGACCCGCCTCTTGGATCGCTGAAGAAGCAGCCGTCTCCCCGAATACGGCGCGGGACCATCTGCGTCGGCTCATCGGTCTCGGCGTCGTGATGGCGACCGAGCAGGAGGGGATCCGCCACTACTATCCGGATCCACTGTACACCCGGCTTCGGGACGTCCGGGAGTTACTCGAAGACACGACGAAACGGGAACTCTCGGAGCAGGCCGCCGATTTGAAAAACGACATCGCGGCCTTGCAGACGGAGTACGACGCCGACTCGCCGGACGCGCTGCGTGAACGAGCGGCTGCGGACGACGTCACTGCCGAGCGGGCGTACGAGCTCGTTCGGGCTGCGAGCGACTGGGAACTCGCCCGGTATCGACTCTCACTCGTGCAGGACGCCATCGGGAACTACGACACCTGGGCGTCGGACCCGTCGTCGATCACAGTATGACCGATCTGCGGGACGCACCGGAGAACCAACCCGACATCGGCGGTCCCCGACGCGCCTCTCCTGACTCTTCCCGAGAACGTGTTCGCTTCGATGGGGGTTCGGACCCAGGTCGTGATCGACACCGGATTTTGCGCGAGTTACGCGGCGAACTGGCGCGACACCCTGCCGTTCGGTCCGTTGAGAGGGAACCATCAGACGAGTACCGGGAATTACGGGCCACGCTCGATCCATCGTGGTTCGGTCGCCCAGCAGCGTCCGCGTCGATCCGGGCCACGTGGATCCCGGATCCGTCACCTGGCCCGGAGGCGTCCGACTGCGCGAACGATATCTGGATGCGGACCCCGATACAGGCGTACTACACCCTCCATTACGGCGAACCGGATGGGATCGACTGCGGGTTCCACTGCGAACCGAACCCGCACGTCGATGGGTTACTCCACTATCAGGAACGGAAGGATACGACCGACGTGTACACGTACGAACCGGCCTCGTTCGACGCGCGCTCGGTGACTGGGCTCCTGTGGGAGATGATGGACGCGCTCGACGACCGACTCGGCGATCCTGTGTGACGGGCCGGAGATTCGATCACCCGAACAGCGTCCGTTTCGAAGAGGTAGAGTATCTGACTGGAATCTGTGCGCGTACGCTTGTAGGCATTGAACTGCGGGTAGGATACCCCCCGGACTTGAACGTCGCCGAGACAGTCCGGGCATGTGGCCCGCTTCGCTCGCGGGAACGAGGATAGCTCGATCTTCAGTCGAGAGGCCAGTATACCACGACGAGCGGAGCGAGTCGTGGTTTTACCGGACGCGACCGAAGGGAGCGTCCGGGACGTTTTTCCCCAAGTTTTTACGAGGAGTGGTTCCCGCAGCGAGCCTTCGGCTCGCGAGGAAATCCGACGAAGTAAAAAGTGGTATGCCGCCTCCCGGATTTGAACCGGGGACAGCTCGATCTTCAGTCGAGTGCTCTCCCAGTCTGAGCTAAGGCGGCCTGCAGGCGAACCGACGCCGAGGCTATCAAAAAGGGTTTCGAAAGCCGTCGTCGGGACGGCGATACGACGCGTCGGGCGGCGTCGCCGCTCCGGGCGTAAAAATCAAAGAATCGCGACAGTCGTCGCCTCGCGGCGACGGCTCACCTTACAGTCGGGTGAGGTTCGTCGCGCGCGGGCCCTTGGGGGCCTGCTCAATTTCGAACTCTACTTCCTGTCCCTCTTCGAGATCCGCGCCGCCGACGTCTTCCATGTGGAAGAAGACGTCCTCGTCCGCGTCGTCGCTCGAGATGAAACCGTATCCGCCAGTGTCGTTGAAGAAATCAACGTTTCCTTTCGCCATTGCAACTTAACGAAACTCGCTTGGACGGATATACCTTCCGAAAGGAGTTCAACTATCTCCTCGGAGTTTTGAACGAACGTCCGTTCTCGGTCGAATTACGTGGCACCCATACGGATACTGCAATTTCCCGCGTTCGAGTTGGGGATCCGGACGGAATACCGACGGAAGGTTCCGAAACGGCGGTTCGATCAGAGCAGAAAGACATCCGCGGCGTCGAACTCCCGCCCGCAGCTCCGGCAGACGTACTGTAATCCGTCCGTCGACACCAACTGACCGCCACACTCGGGACAGTTCGACCCGGCCTGCGATGACATACCTCCGACTCGGGGGCGGCGGTTCAAAGGCCTTTCTCAGCCTCACGCGAGCGTAATCAGGAACCAAATGAAAAGCGGGACCCCGATCGCTACCGCGGCGACGCGTTTGGGGATCTCCGCCTCCACCGAGAGCCCGCCCGTGAGCAGGTACCACTGCCACGCCACGGTGAGTACCGTCGCGGCCGTGATCGCCGGCTCGATCGGTGCGAACGCCGACTCGAGGACGTCGACCGACTGCTCCGGATCGGTGATCGTCAGATCCGAGAGCACGTACCGTAGCGCCACGAGACCGACGGTGAGCCGGAAGAACTCCGGTAGTGCAGCCCATCCGGCCAGCGAGAGCGAGCCGCCGAACGTGGGCGAGCCGCCGGCGATCCGTCCCGCGGCGTATACTACTGCCGTTCCGAGCAGCCACAGCACGAACGGGGCGACGAACAGCGTCGGAATCTGATCGGTCGCGGCGTCGTAGACCATCGGCCCGACGTCCCGCTCGACCGTCTCCGGTTCGTCGCAGCCGTCGCCGAACATCGAGTCGGGATCGTCGGCGTGTTGCTCACAGACCCACTCCGGTGGCCGATCGGGGTTGTCAACCGTCACCGTCGCGTCGATCGCGCCCGCGAGCATCGAGCCGACGAGCGCGACGCCGATCGCGAGTGCGACCGCGAAGGCGATGACGAGACCGATTGCGATCGGGAGCGTTTCGGCGACGCCGCGTTCCTCGAAGAACGCCGCCGGGTGAACCACGAGCTGTCGGAGGGAGCGGAGGGCCGGGGCCGGCATGCGTAGACGCCGACGTTGAGCGAGTAAAAACCCATCGCTGACACGGCAAGACGTGTAACGGTTCGCGTTCGATCACGCAGTCGTGACTGCCCGCCACCGATCGCGCAGACGGTTCTACAGTGGGATCGCCGCCCTCTCGGGCTGTGCCAACAGCGTTAGCGGTTCGAGCGACTCGATTCTCCATAAAGACTGTTACAGTCGGGTGTTTGTGAGCGACCATGCCCTCCATCAACCGCGTGACGCTGCTGTACGGCGTCGGGATCGTCCTCGGCGTCGCCGCGACGGCGTACTTCGGCTTTCAACTGCTCGAGGATCTCTCGCCGGCCACCACGTCCCTGCTCCTGTTGCTCGGCTTCGTCGGTTTCGCGCTGGCCGGGCTCGGCGTCGAGGCGGAGACGCTCGACACAGTACTGTACGCGCTGGCCGCCGGCTCCTACCTCGTCTTCGTCGGCTACACGCTCGCGGCGTTCGAACTCGGCGACGGGGCGGCGTTTCTGCTGCTCGCCGGCTCCTCCGGGCTGTTCATCGCGCTCGGCTATCTCGCACACGAGGGTCGGCTCGCGCTGGAGCGGCGGTACGTCCGGATCGGTCTCGTCATCGTCTCTCTCCTCGGTGTCTTCCTCGTTGCCGTCGACGTCACCGGCGCCCAGCCGACCCACGACGAGGCCTTCGAGGAGTCTGTCGAGATCCCCGCCCAGGGCGATGCCGTTCGACTCGGAACGATCACGGTCGAAAACGGCTTCCTGTTGCCGCGTGAAGCCGAAATCCCGAGATACAGCGTCTGTATCTATCCGGGGCGCGACGTGGCGCCGCTCAGATACGAACCCCGATCGACGCGTTTCCTCCTGAGCGGCGGTGAATCGTGGACGACAGAGGTCGTCCTCGACGGCCGGATCTTCTACGACGACGGCGAGCGCCGCGAGCCGTTCGCGGACGTCGATTCGCTCTCGGTCGAACGCGCCGACGACTGTCCGGCCGACACGGAGGAGCCGACGCTCGTCGTCACCTCCCAACCACGACCGACGCCGGTGTGAGCAGCGATCGGCGCGTGGCCCTCACCGCCGGTGCTGTGCGACGGCGTTCCGTGCGCCGACGACGGTCGCGAGGACGACACCGGCAACGAGCGTGAGCGCACCGACGAAAAAGACGCCGCCCGTTCCGGCGGCGAGCGTGATGAGACTCACCGTCGACAGCCCGGCGACGATCGCTCCGGCGGCGCCGACGGCGACCGGTTCGAGGGCGAGTCCGTCGTTGACCGCACCGGCGACGACGGCGACGCCGAGCAGTCCCGGGGCGAGAACGGCTGGCGAGACGGGGAGCGGTCCGACCGTCGGCCACGGGGGGTACGGCGACGGAACGGCGGTGAACTCGACGACGGCGACGGCGAGGACGACTACCGCGAGTGCGGTCTCGATCGAACGAAGTGGCATCCCGACTCACGCCTCCTGTCGATCGTCCCACGCCGACGTCGTCGGATCGCCGCCGGTCTTGAAGACGCCGCGTGCGGTTGCGACAGTTCGCCCCTCGGTTTCGGTTTCGGTTTCGACGTTGGCGACGCCGACGCTGTCGCCGTTCCGGACGACGGTGCCGACCGCACAGACGTCGTCTGTTGCCGGTGCGAGGTAATCCATCCGCAGGTCGGTCGGCGTCGTCGCGAGCCCGTTTTCGGCACTGATCGCCCAGTAGCCAGCCGAATCGGCCAGCGAGGCGATCACTCCACCGTGGGCGATCGGGGCGTTCTCGGCGGCCGATACTGGTTTTCCAACCGCAAGCCGCGCGACGGCGCGTCCCGGCTCGATTTCGACGAGCTCGATTCCGATCGTCTCGTAGTACGGTGGCGTCTCGATCTCCTCGGCGTCCATGCGTTCGATGGCGTCGAGCGCCGGAATAACAGTTGGTGGTATGACGACCGCGGGCCGTCGGTCTTCCGGATTGTGACCTCACCGCACTGCGAAGCGTCCTCGGATGAGTTCACGCCTCCGGGAGCCGCTCGAGGAACCGCGCCGTCGTTTCGATCCCGTTCCGGAAGCAGTCGAGATCGAGATGTTCGTTCGGCGAGTGGTTGCCCTGATCGGGGTTTGCGTACGGCACCACCAGCACGGGGACGTCGAGCTCCGTTCGGAAGTACGCCGACGGGAGGCTGCCGCCCAGGAGCGGCATCTCGACGGGATCGACGTCCCAGACGTCCGTCATCGCCGCAGCGAGCGGCTCCGCCGCGGGCGTGTCGAGCGGCGTCTTCATCGGCGGGAACGAGCCGAGCTTCCGAACCTCGACGGCCGGATTTTGGGCCGTCACGTGGGCCTCGATCAGCTCGAACACCTCGTCGGGGTCTTGATCCGGGACGAGCCGCGAGTCGAACTTGACCGTCGCCCGGTGGGGGATGATCGTCTTCTGATCGTCGCCCTGGTAGCCGCCCTCCATCCCGTTGACCGTCAGCGTCGGCTCCAGCAGGAGCCGTTCGTAGTAGGGCATCTCGCTCGCGAGCTCGTCGACGTCGAGCTCGGCTTTGATCGCCGCCTCGTCGACCGGGATCGACTCGACGAGCGCTCGGTCGGCGTCGGTGATCGCGATGGCGTCCCGGAAGCCGTCGATCGTCACCCGGTCGCCGTCGAACATCGAAGCCGTCACCTCGATGAGCTCGTTGGTCGCGCTCGGGATCGGACCGCCGAAGTTCCCCGAGTGGAGGTCAGTGTTGGCGGTGCGGAGATCCAGCTGCACCGAGAGGAGGCCGCGGTTCCCGTAGATGAGTGTCGGCCGGCGGGAGGGGTGCATCGGTCCGTCTGCGACGTAGACGAGGTCGCTGTCGGCGATCTCGGTCGGCTCGTCTTCGAGGTACTCCCGGAGGCCGACGCTGCTCGTCTCCTCGCCCCCCTCGACGAGGAGCTTGACGTTGACGTCGGGTTCACGGTCGGCGCTCCGGAGCGCGTCGTGGGCGAAGACGTGCGCGAGGAACTGTCCCTTGTTGTCGCCGCTGCCGCGGGCGTAGATCGACCCGTCCCTGACAGTCGGTTCGAAGGCGGGCGTCTCCCAGAGCGCCTCCTCGCCCGGCGGCTGGACGTCGTAGTGTCCGTAGAACGTCACCGTCGGGGCGTCGTCGTCGACGATCGACTCGGCGTAGACGAGCGGATAGCGGCTCGTCTCGATCCGTCGCACCGAGTCGAAGCCGTGGTCGGTGAGGATCGATTCGACGAGTGCCGGCGCCTCGTCCATCCCCTCGCCCGTCGCGCTCACGCTCGGCTGGGCGAGCAGTTCGAACAGTGTCTCCCGGTAGGCGTCGATTCGATCGTCGATCGTGTCGGCTACTGCAGTCATTGACGTATCTCGTCGTCGGGAGGGAGTAAAAGGCTCCGCTCGCGGGCTAGTAGCTGTACGTCGCGTCGTAACCGGCTTCCGCGAGGGCGGCTTCGAGTCGCTCGTCGTCGGCGCGTCCCTCGAGGTAGAGCGCCCGACGTTCGTTGCACGCCGTCAGCGTCTCCTCGTCGAATGGCGAATCAGCGGCGACGGCCTCGATCGAACCGCCGTCGGCGAGCCGTTCGAGCGCCTCGCGGACGGCCTCGTACGCGTCGACGTCGACGATCGGAACGCCGGTCTCGGCGTCGACGTCGAAACCGGTCGGCGTCGGCCCCCGCCACGCGCCGAAGTTCGACCGCTCGACGTCGAGCATGCGGAGTCCGGTGTAGTAGGGGCCGCCGAGCCGACCGACCGAGTCGACGTTGTGCATGTCGACGACGCCGTCGGTCGTGAGTCGCTCGTCGACGCCGATGTTCCGCACCTCGCCGAAGACGACGAGGTTGTCGTAGATCTCCATCGTGTCGTAGACGGTGCACTCGAGCCAGGCGTCGGCGTCGGCGACCCGCGGCGCGTCGACGGTCGTCGCCTCGGCGCGCTCGATCCCGACGAAGTCGAACTCGCTGGCGCTCTCGAGGGGGACGCTCGTGGCGTCCATCGCCTCGACGAGCTCCTCGGTGACGAGGTTGACGACGAACGCCCCGGAGTCGGCCGCCATCCGTCCGGAGTCCTTCGGCTCGCCGTCGCGGGAGCTCCCGGAGAACATCACGACCGGCGGGTACGTCGACACCGCGTTGAAGTAGCTGTACGGTGCGAGGTTGTCCCGCTCGTCGTCGCGAGTGGAGATCCAGCCGATCGGCCGGGGCGTCACGAGCGTCGTCAGGATTCGGTGCATCGAGTCGGCGTGGTCGTCGGGGCGTAACTCCATTACCGGTCGTGGGAGTCGTTCGTTCTTGAACGCTCCGGCGACTCGCGCGTGCTACCGTCTGTCGTTGTCGACAGCGTGGCATCTTTGTACTCCGTGGGTGTGGTGAGCGTATGACGTGGGACGAAGACACGATACGCGCACTGAAGGACAGCGACGTCGACGTCGTCTCGTACATCCCGGATTCGGTCATCTCGGATCTGATCGGCCGAATCGAGCGCGACGAGGAGTTCACGACGGTTCCCGTCGCCCGCGAGGAGGAGGCGATCGCGATCGTCTCCGGGGCGTGGCTCGGCGGCCAGCGCGGCGCCGTCGTCTGTCAGTCCAGCGGGCTCGCGAACACGATCAACGCGCTGGGCTCGCTGAGCAAGCCGTGGGGGCTTCCCTTCGTTGGGGTCGTCTCCCGGCGCGGCAACCTCGGCGAGTACAACCTCGCACAGGTCGCAGCGGGCTACGGCATGCCCGACATCCTCGACGCGGTCGGGATTCGCCACTGTCCGCTCGACGAGGGCGACGACGTCGCGAAGACGATCCGGATGGCCGCCGACACGGCGTTTCAGACCCACGAGCCGTACATCGTGCTGACCGAGCGGCGACTGACGGGGGGGTCAGAATGACCGCCGACCAGACCGCCTGCTCGGCGATCATCGCCGAGGAGACGCCCGACGCTGCAGTGATCTCGAATCTCGGTGCCGCGTCGTACCACCTCATCACCGCCGGGGACCGCGAGCGGAACTTCTACATGACCGGTCACATGGGTGGGACGACGCCGATGGGGCTCGGGCTCGCACTCGCGATCGACGACCCCGTGACGGTGATCGACGGCGACGGGTCGCTGTTGATGTCGCTCGGCACCCTGAGTACGGTCGCGGCGGCCGACCCGGCGAACCTCACGATCGTCCTCATGGACAACGGCGTCTTCGAAACGACCGGCGGCCAGCCGACGCTGTCGAGCCACGTCGACTTCGCGGCCGTCGCCGAGGACTGTGGGCTGGCGGCGTTCCACGCCGACTCCGAGACGGAGTTCCGGGCGGCGTACGGCGAGGCAGCCGCCCACGAGGGGCCGGCGGTCGTCGTCTGTGAGGTGTCTCCGGACACGCCCGAGGACCACCCGCCGCTGGATTACAGCCACGCCTACCAGAAACACCGGTTCCGGTCGGCCGTGCGCGAGTGAAGGACGTCGAACAGCGCAGAACTTACGGCGTTGGTCACGGTGTCTACTCGCTTTTGAGTGTCGTGTCTCTCAGGGATATGGTATCTTACATCAAGCACATAATAACAACTATAAC